>NZ_JAPDCN010000007.1:47350-266896 GCF_027706185.1 Aeromonas sp. Y318-3 | reverse complement strand
CAAGCTGGCTTTCTGCCTTCATTACTTACGGGAACTATTGGTGGACAGAAAACCAGCATTTTGAGAACACAGCCTAGCTCCATTCAAGCCACATCGATTTGGTCAACGCCCCTAGCCACCTAAGGCTAGGGGAATCCATTATCTCAGTTGCGGACCAATATCAGCCAATCGTTTCTTAGCCTTCACGTACTGGAACAGCCTACGGCTAGTACGGAACGCCTCCGGGTATCGCAGCGGATAGCTTTTGATGGCAGGTAGGAGAGCAGGAATAGCCAAGACAACCCGCTGACCCAGGAGCATTTTTTCTCTGCGAGTCGCCTTGCGGTCTTTGAGTGAGTAGGCATAGAACCGGCGTTTCACAACAACACGCTGTAGGTCAAAACCAAAGACAGCCTGTAGCGCAAGTTCCAGCGCTCGGCGATAGGCTCGTAAGTCAATCTGGTCACGGTGCGAAGCACTGACCAGTTCGTTGATTTGATAGTTACGGAAGTGAGGCATGATGAGTCCTTATTCATCGGATTAGGGTTACAGGGCATAAAGAATTGCCCCCTATATATACTGTTGTGAGAAAAATCCCCTTCATCTGACAGGCCTTTTTCAAAACCACCGTTCACCCGCTATCAATTGCTGCTCATTCTGATTGCCTGCTCTCCCCTTCCCGTAAAAGCCCAATCCTCAAACATATATGAATCCCTGGATAACCCATGACCATTCCGGTCCGGGATCATCCAAGGAGAACATCCATGTCTGAACTTTCATTGTTTGATGCCATTGGCGAGGGCAAAAACGCGACTCAGGATTATCTGGATACCCTGTCGCGGGCTTTGCTGCGCCATCATCAACTGGTCAAAGCCATCCGCATCCACGGTCGTTATGTACCGGAATCCCTGCCAATGCCCGGTCTGCCGGTATTGGTTGCCATCTTCAGTCACACCGACATCTACACCTTGCACCAACTGCCCTCGACTCAGATAGGGCAGTTGGTGCTGTCGATTGCTCGCTTCTCCGGTCAGGCAACCCACGACCTGGACAACGGTATCTTCGAAGAGGTGTGGGACATGGGGGACAGCAGCTTCACCACGGACAGCGCCGAGCAGGCCGTCTACTGGTTGCCGTTACCTGAGCGCTGGATCGCTCTGGAGGGCACACAAGTGACGCTGCATGATAAAGACCATCCGGTGTTCAAGTTGCTCAACGTCACCGCCCGGAACGCGGGTCCGGTCCTGGATATCTGCGATGGTGTGGTCAGTCTGGCGCTGGCGTCATACTGGGATGGGGAGTGGGCCGCATGACCGAGATCAACCGCTCCTCGCTACTCGCCAAGCTAAAACACATCAAGGGCATGAAGCTGCTGGTTGAGCAGGCCGTCTTGCTCTACCTGTTGATGGCCGACGAGCAGACGCCTTTGTGGGTCAAGACCATCGTGGTCAGCGCCCTCGCCTATCTGCTCTGTCCGGTCGATGCCGTACCGGACTTCATTCCCGGCGTCGGACTCACCGATGACCTGGGGGTCATTAGCGGCGCCATTGCCTCGTTAGGCAGTCATATCCATCAAGGTCATCGCAGCAAAGCGGCTGACTTCTTCAAGTAATCCCTTCAGAAGGAATTTCATCATGGCTAAAGCCACACAACCGGCAGCCTCGGCTGCTCCGGTCTGGACTGTTATTAAATCTGCCAAGGCCCCGAAGATAAGCGCTCGGGCCAGTGGTTTGCTGCACTACGACGTGGGCAAGAACGATGAAGGTCGCTATGCCCTTCGCATTACCGCCAACGACACGGGCGGCCTGTTCAGCAAGCACTGGTTATCGCTCGATGACATCCTGGCACTGCTGGACATCCTCAAGGATGCGCCATTCAAATCGGTGGCGCTCAAGGCGCTGTTTGTTAGGGGCAGTGCCAATAACCACGGCTTCCTCGCCGCCATCCTGCGGGCTGAAAAGTTACTGGCCGCCGCCGAGCCCAACTCGCCGTTCCACCGGGTCGGCCTATCCCTCAGCGACTGGTCTACTCAGCTGGATGAACCGGCCAATATGGATAAACAGGTTCGCAAGGGAAAAGCCAAGGGGCAGAAGGAGCAAGATGACACGATCGATGAGATAACCATCGAGAAAGGCAATGAGCCCCCGTTTTTGGAAACAGCCAACGACCAGGCCGGTTTGTCAGACAAGATGGATGAGGCCGGGGCCGAAACGGGATCCGAGACCGGCGACGAGGTAGCCGGGCAGGAGACCCAACAATGAGCAACCGTGACATAGCACTGAACTGGCAGGGACTCCCCCTGCCGGTTTCATCCCGGCTCGCCGTATGTCTGACCGACCTGCTGAACAGACACCATCCCAGATGGCAACAAGCCCGAGCTGTCACGATGAACTTTCGTGATCCGGGTTATGGCCCGGAAACCGGCGGCTTTCATCCGGTGGAGATCCGTCTACAACGACGAGGAAATCTATGGTCCTTGGTCTATATCACGGACTTTTCCTATGTCGGCATGGGCGATTATGCCGAATTGGCGAAGGAGGTCGATTTTGACTTCTCAAGCCAGGAAGGGCTGATTGCCTATGCGCATGTGGTGCCGTTGTCTGAGCTGGGTGAGTTCTATGAATTATGGGAGGGCAATTTCCTCACCTATCTGTCGCTGGGTATCTATGCGATCACGGTAGCCAGTGAATAATTCCCCCCTGTTACTGCGCAAATTTCACGGGGTTACGGGGTTGGCGTCGATTTACCCAATCTCTCCAAGGGAAAAACGCGCCCCGTTTCCCTCCATTCGTGCGGGGCGGGCACGGGGCTCGCCGTGACATTGCGGGGCAACCCGACCTATTCATTAACTCACCCATTATTTCCGCAAATTTCGCGGGTTTACGGGGTTGAGATGAAAAAGCTCAATCCCTCAAAGGGAAAAACCAGCCCCGCCCCCCCCCCGTTCGTGCGGGGCGGACACGGGGCTCGGTAGCATTTTTACGGGATCGGACCGGGTAGCGACCGGGGCGGCCATCTGCTCACTCACCTTTCCCGCGTTGTCATCGTGCCGGGCCAGTCAGGCCAAGGCGCGATGAGCAACGACCATTTTGATCGCCAAGCCAGAGACGGGGATTAGACCTCCTTTCCACTGTGAAGGGAGCCTATACCCTGTTGCACCAGCTCACATGTTGAGGAGCGAACCATGAACGAAACACCTACCCGATTTAAATTCACCAATCGACGGATTGCCGATCTGCCCCCTAACCCCGATGACGCTCGCAGTACCGAAGCGGAGTATTCAGATACCGATGTGACCGGTCTGCGCTGTCTGGTGGGAAAAGGGGAGGGGCGTCGCAAGTTCCTGCTGCGCTATCAAATACATGGGCGCAAACGGGCGATTGCGCTGGGGCACTATCCCACATTGGATGTCAGCGCGGCTCGCAAGCTAGCGCTCGACTACAAACGCAAGATCGCCGAAGGCGTTGACCCGCAACAGGCCAAGGAGGAGAAGCGCAACCAGAAGACCCTGAGCAATTTGTTTCAGGAAGACTATCTGCCCTATCTGCAATCTCGAAATCGCAGTTGGAAGACGGATGAACATCGCTTCCGTAATCACCTACGGCCCATCTTCGGCAATCTGATCCCGGAAGAGATCACCCTCACCCGCATCCAGAACATGCAACAGATGTTACTCAAGCGCCTCACCCCGGCCACCTGCAATCGCGTATTAGCATTGCTCAAGGCCATCATGACCTGGGCCGCCCGTGCCGGGCTGATTAAAGAGAATCCCGCAGCCTTGGTGTCATTGCTGCGAGAAAACAATCGACGCGAACGCTACTTCACCCCAGATGAAATCCGTCGCCTGTTTCGGGCTGCTGATCAGCATGAAAGTTTCTATACCGGTCAGTACGTCAAGATGTTGCTGCTCACCGGCTTGCGCCGGGCCGAGCTGGCAAGGGCCAAATGGCAGCACTACAACAAGGAGGACAAGACCCTATACATTCCCCACACCAAGAACGGCCATAGCCGTGTGTTGCACCTGAACCATATGGCGGTGGAGCTGTTGAACTACTTACCGGTGACAGAGGGAAATCCCTACCTGTTTCCAGGCAAGCGGCAAGGGCAGCCATTGCAAAACCCCACCAAGGGTTTTCAGCGGATGTTGGCGCGAGCTGGTATAGATAAGGAGGGGGTGTGCCTGCACACCTGTCGCCATTCGGTAGCCGCGCTGATTGTCTCCAACGGCGGCACCCTGTTTGATGTGCAATCCCAACTAGGCCACCGGAGCAGTCAGACATCACTGCGTTATGCACACCTGCATAACACTCGGATGCAGCAGACCAGCCAGAAAATAGCCAACTGCATCCATGATGCGCTGACCAGTTCAGTACCATCCAAGCCGCTGCCGCTTCCCGAAGAGGGCGAGTGGGTTCAGGCCAGTTAACAACAACCGGTATCTCGCCTAGGTGTGAGATACCGGTTGTTGTCACTTGCGGACATCAGATGCCGTAATTTGGTTAAAAGAAGAACAAACCTACTTGTTTGGAGCTTTCTTAATGTATTCCGCCACTCCCATCATGGCGGCCCCAGCCAATGCCCCCAAACCAATGAGTGACATTTTTGATATCAGCGAGCTACTGGTCAGCCATTCTTCCTGACGTTCCTTTATTTCTGACTCTGATGGCAACTCGTAAACGACCTTAAAGCCCTGCTCCTCAAGACTTTTAACCCTGTCTTCAACGACTTTTAATAACTGCCAAAGCTCAAAGTGAAATGCTTTAGAAGCCTTTGCTAGATTTTCCAATGTACATGCCCGGCCAAGCTCCATTCGTCCCCATGTTGACTGGGTCAATCCAGCCACATTGGCGGCCATCAGTTGGCTTACGTTCCTCCTCTCCCTTTCTTCTGAAAGAACAGCACCAACTACAGCTGCATAGCTTACTTTTTTCTCTTCCATTCGATGCGTCACACTCTAAGTTTATGAAGTAAAAGGTTTTATACGAAATCTCGACTCACATACTACCCATGATTGGACTGCATTGTCAAAAAAAGCGTAACAACCCACTTTACGGGTTGCAACTCACTTGCTAGTATCTCTTCGTGAGCTAGCGGACAAGACGCGATGCCCAAAAACAGCAGGTTCAAATCAAGCAACTTCTGGTGTGACTTTCGCCTCACTCAACATTAGGCAGTGAGCACGCAGCGCATCCAACAGGGAGATATCGTATGGAAAAAATCTTGGCTAAATGTGAGCACGCAGACCTTGAGTACCTGTCCGGCGTGTTGGATAGCTATGTATCTTTTACTGATGATGCTGCCCGCAAAGAATTACTTCAAAAAAGTCATCACGCGTCTTCAGCCAAAACGGAACTGTGCGCACTAATGGACAAACAGATCAGGTATTACGGATCTTCTGATGTCGCTTATGCAGTTCGCTCAGTGTTTTCATCGAGTCGTGATGGTGGAATCTCATCCCTTGAGTTGATTGAGGATGTCTGCGAAAAGCTCAAAGTCAGAGTCAAACGCGGGGGCTCAGTGGAAAGCCGATTGGAACGGTTAGTGTCTGCTGTTGTTGAGACAGAACTGCTATCAAAAACACCAACTGAACTTGCCGATGCGTTCAAGAAAATGGGTGTAGGTAATGAAGACGCTAATTTAATAAAGGAGCATCTCGCCAAAAACGGTAAGGTGGCCATTCTCCCCTTTATCATCCAGATCCTTGGCCCCAAGGTTGCTCTCGGCCTAATAGAGACCATTATCATTAGCTTAATTACCCAGATCGTCGGGCGTGAAGCCGCCAAAGCTTTGGTCAAGGAAGTCAGTAAGCGAAACCCGATGCTAAATGCGCTCGGCCCTGTGATGTGGGTCCTGTCTGGAGCCTGGCTTATTTATGACTTACAAGGTCCAGCTTTCAGAAAGACGGTCCCGATCTGCCTCTATTTGGGAGTGGTTGCCTTACGGGATGGAGCTGAAGACGCACTTGCAGCGGCATAGTTCTGGAGTCAGCCCCTCCTCAGTTATCAAGGTGAGCAGCAACCCGGTATCTCCCTCAGCGGTGAGATACCGCTATCGCAGTTAAGCGGCTCAATAGCATCAACTCAGCCCCATCTCTGGGCAAGCCGCAACAACCTCACCGAACCGGCCTTCCTGGCCAGCTCAACCGCTTCTCGCCGGTTGATAACAAAACCCCTCCACTGATGACAAAAGCCCATCGCCGATGATGGGTTTTGCGAAAAACTGCCTGCCAGCCAATTCGTCACGCCGTGTCGCGGCCTGTTTGGATAATCCGCGACACGGTTATTCCCCTTCTGTGATGGTATGCACGAACACGACAAGATTGCGCAGCGCCTCGGTATGCTCCTCACCCGCCTGTACAGCGGTGAGAAGCTACACCTGAGTGATCTGGCCACCGAGTACAACGTCACCGTGCGCACCCTGCAGCGGGATTTCAATCAACGCCTCAGCTATCTACCGATAGAGCACCGCAGCCAGCAGTACTGGCTGGATCCTGGGTTCCTCAATCACAAGAACGACGGAAAAGTGCGAAAACTGGCCGACCAGTTGGGTATCACCGACCTATTCCCCCGCGCCAGTGAACATCGTCTGGGTCAGCTGCTGGACAGAGACACCCCAAGCCTCTTCGCCATCAAGGGATTCGATGCCCAGTCCACCGACTCACTGAGTCACCAGCTACCGGTATTAGAGCAGGCAATGACCCAGCATCTGCAATGCTGGCTCATCACCAAAGACCAGCGCAAGCAACTGTTTAGCCCCTATCAGCTTGTCAACTACAAGGGCACCTGGCACTTGGTCGGCGTCAGCGAGGGGAGGTTGCAAGCCTATCCGTTGAGCTCCATCGCGCTGGTTGAGCTATCGCAACAGACCTTTACCCGCGATGCGCTTATTCAGCGGCAAATCGATACCGATCCGACGCTCTGGCGCTCCGGCATGATCGAGGTGCTCCTCAAGGCCAGTGCCGCCATCGCCATCAACTTTCAGCACCGCCCGTTGCTGCCCGAGCAGGAGATTGTCAAAACCTTGGATGACGGTGCGCTGTTATTGAGCAGTCGTGTGCTCGATGCCAATCAAATTCTGCCCGTCATCAAATCCTGGATGCCGGGACTGACGGTGATCTCGCCCGGTTTTATCCATGAGCAAATCGTCCGTGATTTACGCCATTTATTGACCCTGATGAGTCAGGCTCCGCCCTGACCCATTTGTGACAAAGATCCCAGTTTATACATCTGGCGACAGCGCCTGACATGCCACGACACCACCTGTCGCCGCTGTTCTGCATTGTCGTCAACCATCAAGCAGTAGCAATCCAAGGAGTAATACATGAGTAAAATGATCCAGATGAAAGAGTCCACGGCAAAGCGCGAGGTGAAGCAGGAATACGGCCTGACCGAAACCGATGGTCAGACGTTCTGGGATCGGGTTAACCGGGTGATCGGTGAATCCCGAGAGGAAATTGATGAAGGGGACCGCGTTCCCGCTGGATATGAAGTATATTAATCCAGCGAAATAAACTAACTCCTGTTTTATGAAGATGGATTTCTGAGCGATATCTGCCACGAAAGCTCGGAAGTGAAGAGGTCAGGGCCAGTCGGTTCTGGCCTCTTTTTTAACCGTTTGACAATACCTGCTGATGCAGGAGGACTGCTTGGGATCTCGTCACTGAACTGCACCGGTATCTCCCCCCACGGTGAGACACCCGTATCGCGGTTTAGCGACCCAATGAGCTGCTTTGGCCTCACGGCTCTCCAAACCTCCGCAACAAGATCATCCTGGCCTTCTCGGCCTGCTGAAACACTCCTCCCCCTTTTGCCTGCTGCATCGGTCAACCACCCCATAATTGACAAGTATTCGCAGCCCTGAGTAACCGTGTAGAGACCACGGTAATTTGCCACCGGATCCCACAAAGCAAGGGGGCCAGTTCGCACTGGCCCCCCTTCATCTTTTAGAATTTTTCGACATCTGCCGGTATCTCTGACATGTCTGGTGAGGACTCAACCATCACACCCCCCGTCTCGCTCGTCGCGCGGCGGGTGAAACTCGGAGCGGAGGATGGAGACTCTCGGGATGCCCCCTCGTAACCATCTATCTCTTCGATACCACCGGTAAAGCCCATCACCTTGTCGTGATCCAGCGCATAGTAATTACCAGCTCTATACTTGGTATCCCGGCTGGTGTTGCGCAACCGGATGTATTTTTTATCTGGCCCAGGCCGCAGATAACCATGCTTCTCAAGCCATTCAATCACCTGTTTGCCATATTGCGGAACCAACTCATCGAACCATGACAAACGCACCAAGAAATTAGGACCTTGAGTGAACCCCATGTGTTTACTCTCTTTCACCGAGTCAATGTCTGGAAACATCTGGCGGTTTCGGATTAGGGTATTGAGGAGTCCATGCGCGGCCAGAGATACATCATCAGGCTTCTCCCTTAATGAGGATGCCCATCGATTAGCCCCTTCGACTACTGCATCCAAAACCTCACTCTCAGTGAAGGGCAACACACCCAGCTCGATACCATACAAGCCGGTAGCCAGCGTCATGGCAAAGAAATCCAGACCTCTACGAATAAGCGGTGACTCGGTAGCACCATTGACCAAAGACTCCAAACGCCCGGCGCACTCATTAACCCGATCACGAGTCAACTGCTGCAACACCTCAAAGGAAGTGGCCTCCGGCAAGTTCAACAGCCCTTGCGCCAGAGCCGGGAGCGCTGTGCCGTAGTAAGTCCCACAAGCCGCCTTGAGTTGGTCAATCCGGGCTTTGGCTTGGGCCAGTGTTTCACCCGGCAGCCTGGCATCATCCTGCAGGATCTCGATATTAAGCATCCGGACACGAGCGCCTGAGTTTACAGAGTCACGCAATTTGCGCAAAAAATCATCAGAGCTCATCTCGCCCGTCGAGAAAATGCAGAGCGCCGCTGTGTTTTTGGCTTCAATCAGAAGGCTATCTTTGTCACAACGCCCTTTGCTCTGCCCGTTTGTCATCGCATACATGAGCGAGCTGAAATTCCTCCCGGTGAATGAACCCAACTCGTCAAGTACCAACCCCATCCCATGGTGCATTTCAATGAGTGATATCAATGCATTGAAAGTATTGTGCCATTTTCTAATAGCAGACGTGCCATCCTCACTAGGGTCGGTAGCCCGTCCTACTGTACTCTGAGCCAGCATCGCTAGAGTCGTCTTCCCCACGGAGCTCAGGCCATAAACATGAACGATCGTTGAGGGCTTTTGTAGCAGGTTTATCAACACATTGGTCAGCATCGCCAATATCGAAAACACCATTATCGGGAACTGCCGTACTGGCTCCGCGACACTCCGCCTCCAGGCTTCCAGTGAATCCCTTGAGCTCAGTTGCCCAAGCTGCTTGCGAAGTCGATATCGGTACCGCTTTGCTGAGTGACCATCTTCGCGGCTCAGGGTAGCTTCATGAGTCACATAGACCCGTTTTTCAGGCACAAAACCTGCCTGTTCCACTAAGCAAATGGACTTTATCAGCTCCATCTTTGCACAGCCAAGCATAAAGCGTATCAGTTGGTTCTCTGTTCCTTGGTAGTAAGAGAGTCGGTAAGAGCTCAGCGTTGTCTTGACTTTTTTCAGGTCGTTATGAATGTCCTTCAGAGATAACTGGAAGGTAACTACACTGCCATCAGGAGCAAGGCAAGCCAGCTCCACGGCTTCAAGCCGACCGTCTTTGTCCAGGTATGTGGCTATTGGCAATGTGACCCCCGCAAAGACCTCGGAGGGGGGTTTACCAGCCATGAACATGACTTTGCCATCAGGAGTGATCTTGAAATTTTCAGGGATAAATGGTGAGCCCTGCCACTCTGTCAGCTCCTTGATGCAGTGAGGCGACAAGGAGCCATCCCGCAAAACTAGACACTCATCTGGCTCTTTACCCTTATTGAGGGCTTGCCCCTCGTCAGAAGCATAAAAGGCGGCATGCATATGCCTAACACGGAATGCCTCCAGCTCTTGAGCTACCTGCGCTCTTGTACAGTAATCATCATGAGGTTGCTCATCATGCGTTGCCGACACCAGTAATGGCTGCGATCTAGGGGCGACCGTAGGGATCGATTCTGGCGCGGATGCTTCCTGATCCGAGTCAGGTACCGAGTCTGTCGGCGGTACAACCTGATTAGCAATATCGAGGGAACCTAGTGAGCCCCTTCTTTGATGCGTCCTATCAGTAATGAAACGATTCAGTTTACCGTTATTATCTTTTTTGGAACGATGCATAATCATTAATGGGGGAGTCTCCCTCCCCCATCTCCTAAAGTTTGTTAGCAGGTGAGGTTGGGCAGGTCCCATACGGTGTGAAGTACGTCGACGGCCTTGACCAGCGTCTTATCGTGGTGCCTAGCGTACCTTTCAGTCATCCGAGGAGAGCTGTGGCCTAGGACTTTCTGCAATACATCGAGCGAACAGCCCTTGTTCAGCAGTGAGGTCGCGACTGAATGCCTCGCATCATGTATGCGTACCCCCGATAATCCGCAATCATTACAGACGTGGTACCAGTAACGGCGGGGCTCCGATATCGGAGAGACACCATCTTGGCCTCGAAAAAGCAGGCCGGTCGTGCCATGGCGCTGGCGCTGAAGTTGAACCAATTCAAGGGCGAACTGATTAAGCGGTATAAGCCTTTCTCGGCCAGACTTACTCGTCGGTAGAAAAGCGATCTGAGTGGTGAGGTTACAATCCTGCAGCTTTAGAGCTCTGGCCTCTCCCATCCGGGAGCCCGTTGCGAACAGGAACAGCAACAGACGAGCCTTTTCCTCGTCAATGTCTTCCATCAAGCGAGCGACCAGCTTATTGACTGCCTCATCGGGTAAGCCTTTGGGAGGCAGGACAGGCTCGTATTTGGCGGGGATATCTGCTGCGGGAGACGATTTGAGTATGCCGCGCTCCACTGCGAAGGTCGCAATAGCCTTGATCTGCGCTAGGTAGCGATTCACCGTAGCAACAGATTTGGTTTTTGCTTGCTCCGCTTGAAAGCGCTCGATGTCATCACGGTTGACACGGTTCAGTGGCTTGTGCCCTAAGGCTGCCACGATTGGCTTTATACGGGACTTTATAGTCCTGATAGAACGATGAGTTTCCTGCACTGCGGGTAGGTAATCATCATAAATGAAGCGCTCTACCGATAAACTAGCGCGATAGGCTTGCTTGAATCCCTCAGGATCTGTGATGAGCTCCGCCATCAGTTTACGTGCTTTATCGCGTATCACTTTGAGGCTAGCCTCACTGGTGCTCGCGATCTTAAACCGATAACGCTGATTGTTTCTGTGCACATTGAAGTAGCCGACCCTGGCACCAGATGTATATGTGACCCATGCGAGCCAAGGGACGTACTCGTCTTTTACCTCTTTTTGTTTGGAGACGTATTCTCCACACGACTCCTGCCTGCTTTTAGCAGTTGGCGTTGACACTTCGCTGCTCACAACTACCTCTCTAACCATAACCGCCGGATGGCGGTGCTTGCAGAAATTTTGCATACCCCCCCTCAAATCACAACAGCACCAAACGCAGTCATATTATTGATATTTAATGAATTTGTTTGTAGTTGAGGACCCTAAAGGCAGCCATATGAAGGCGATTCGGAGGCGAACATCAGATCGCCTTCTGGAGAGCGACTTTGTGCTTCTAACGACAAATGCTCCTTATCTTCAGGGGGATCTGTGTACGCCCACAAAGCAAAGATCGTCATTTGAGGCTCAAAAAGAGGTGTAATCGAGATTGAATTTTTGTGATTTTCGTCACAATAAATTTGAGTTCCCCCGCCGAAACACCATCACTTCTCTTCTTCACAGGGACGCTGAGGAGCCGACGACCGGAGGTCCTTCGGTATCGACGCACCAAACCCTGTCTGGTCAATTTCTGGTAACTTTTCAGCGCACAAAAAACATGCAGGTTAGTTCATCCGTTTTTTGACAGAAAATGGGCTGACTTGTTGGAGGAACCGAATGCGTGAGAGAGCGAAAAGGTAATTCTATAAAGGGAAAAAACCTCGATAGAAGCACCTGCCGACAACCGGATCCCGGTGTGGAGTCAGGGACTCCTTGCACACTATCTCGCCACTTGGTTCACCCTATGCAAAAACATGCCAGAAACTGGGGCTGCAAGGTTGACACCCCAGTCCAGAAAGGGTTTAATGCGCGCCGTTGCCCAGATAGCTCAGTCGGTAGAGCAGGGGATTGAAAATCCCCGTGTCGGCGGTTCGATTCCGTCTCTGGGCACCAATTACAATTCCTCCTTAGTTCAGTCGGTAGAACGGCGGACTGTTAATCCGTATGTCACTGGTTCAAGTCCAGTAGGAGGAGCCAAATTCGAAAAGCCCGCTCAATCGAGCGGGCTTTTTCATTTCTAGTTGCTGTTGCATGCGGCCAAAAAGAGCGTCGCGCCACAGGTGGCACTGAACAGCAGCATTCCGGTTTGCAACATGCTGGCAGGGCATGGCTTCTTCTCTCTTTTTCTGGCCCTGATCCACTTCGGTTTCATCACATTCCCTTATCCATTTTGTCGGCCTGAATGGCTGCACTCCTGTGCAGGCGAGCCATCTTTGTTGAATGGCGCCATGGCGTCAATCTCCCCTGCAAAACAATTAATTCAGCACCGTTGAAGAGCGGCTTGTCTGGTGATGTTTCGGCCTTTAAGCCATTGTTAACATTTTGGAAAACTGGAGTGACCCTGTGGCTGGGCGGGGCTATGATGGGGTCAATGATGTTCCCATCCTGACGGAGAGATCCCAGATGAACAGCCCCTTGAGCTATGTACTGGACGGCATTCATTGCGAGCCGCACTTTTTTACCGTTCCCCTCGATCATGATGAGCCGGATGGTGACAGCATTACCCTGTTTGCCCGCACTCTCTGCCGCAAAGACAAACTCGATGACAAGCTCCCCTGGCTGCTCTTTTTGCAGGGCGGTCCCGGTTTCGGCGCGCCGCGCCCGACAGCCAACAGTGGCTGGCTCAAGCGGGCGTTGCAGGAGTTCCGAGTGCTGCTGCTGGATCAGCGTGGCACCGGGATGTCGAGCCCCATTCACGGGCAGATTCTGGCCAAAATGACCCCGGCCGAGCAGGCGGAGTATCTCAGCCATTTTCGCGCCGACAGCATAGTGCAAGATGCCGAGTTCATCAGGTTGGAGCTCAGCCCCAAGCATCGCTGGAGCCTGCTGGGGCAAAGCTTTGGTGGCTTTTGCTGCCTGACCTATCTCTCGCTCTTCCCTGATAGCCTGCGGGAGGTCTATATCACCGGCGGTATCGCGCCGATTGGCCGCAGCGCCGAGGAGGTTTACCGCGCCACCTACCAGCGGGTGGCTGACAAGAACCGAGCCTTCTTCGCCCGCTTCCCCCACGTTCAGGGGATTGCCAACCGGCTGGCCAACCATCTGCACCAGCATGATGTGCGACTGCCCAACGGCCAGCGCCTGACGGTGGAGCAGTTCCAGCAGCAAGGGCTGGATCTTGGTGCCACGGGTGCCTTCGAGGAGCTTTATTACCTGCTGGAAGAGGCCTTTATCGGTGACAAGCTGAGCCCGGCCTTTCTCTATCAGGTGCAGAGCATGCAGCCATTCAATACCAACCCGCTGTTTGCCATTCTGCACGAGGCTATCTACGCCGAAGGGGAGGCGACTCGCTGGGCGGCGGATCGGGTCAGAGGGGAGTTTCCTGCGGTGAACTGGGCACTCGGAAAGGATTTCGCCTTCACCGGCGAGATGGTTTACCCCTGGATGTTCGAGCAGTACCGCGAGTTGCTGCCCCTGAAAGAGGCGGCCCATCTGCTGGCCAACAAGGCGGACTGGGGGGCGCTCTATGACCCGGCACAACTGGCCCGCAACCAGGTGCCGGTGGCCTGCGCCGTTTATGCCGAGGATATGTATGTGGAGTTTGACTACAGTCGCGAAACTCTGCGTGGTCTTGGCAACAGTCGCGCCTGGATCTCCAATGAATATGAGCACAACGGTTTGCGCGCCGATGGTGAGGCGATTCTTGATCGTCTGATCGCGTTGAATCGCGACCGTTAATTGCCGTTATCGGCAACTATCGCGGGAGCCCGGACTCCCGCGATGGTTGTGATGGATAGTTGTTATGAAAGCGTGACTCCCTGAACCTTGCCCCGCGCCTGCCAGACGATGAGTGGATAGCTGGCTGATTAATTTCCCCCTCTTTCACTGTCTCTGTCGATCCCTCACCATATACTTTCCAAACGACTCTGTATTGAGCCGCGGTCAAACCGATTGACCAACCCGTGCTCGTTACCATTAGAAAGTCGCTCAGATGCTCTGTATCCCGCGTATCTGATATGCCATCTCTGCATGCCCCGCTATCCGGGGGAGGGGATGGTCGTGCTTTTCAATCAAGATAAGGATGTATGATGAGAAAGTCTCTGTTGGCCTGCTCCCTGTTGCTGTGCCCTGTCGTGTTTGCTGCCACCCCCCATTGGGAATATAGCGGTGAGGCGGGGCCTGCCCACTGGGCCAAGCTGACCCCTGAGTTTGGTCAGTGTGCGGGCAGCAATCAGTCGCCGGTTGACCTGAGCGGATTGGTCGAGGCCAAACTGGCCCCGCTGGTACTCCACTATCAGGCGGGTGGCAACACAGTGGTCAACAACGGTCATACCGTGCAGGTCGGTTATGCCCCGGGCAGCACCTTGCAACTCGATGGCACCAGGTTTGAATTAAAGCAGTTTCACTTCCACGCCCCGAGTGAGAACCTCATCGAGGGCAAATCCTATCCGCTGGAAGGGCATCTGGTGCATGTCAGTGACAAGGGAGAGATCGCCGTGGTGGCGGTGATGTTCGAGGCTGGCAAGGCCAATCCGGTGCTGGCGGCAGCCTGGGGTGAACTACCGGCTAAGGTGGGGGAGATCCACACCCTCAAGACGTCGCTCTCTGCTGAGCAACTGCTGCCCGAAAGCCATGACTACTATCGCTTCAGCGGTTCCCTTACTACGCCCCCCTGCTCGGAAGGAGTGCGCTGGCTGGTGATGAAGCAGCCGGTTGAGGTCAGTCAGGCCCAGATCGACGCCTTCAAGGCGGTGATGCACCACCCCAACAACCGGCCGGTGCAACCGCTCAATGGGCGCGTGGTGCTGCAATAACACAGCGTTGCAATAGCGCTGCAGATAGCAAACACAACAAGAGGGCCGTCAGGCCCTCTTTTACATGGCGAGGTATCGGCGTGCGATCAGAGGCTGGAGGCGATGCGGGCACCGAGGGCCGCGTTGTTCAGTACCAGCTGTATATTGGCCGCCAGCGAGTTGCCGCCAGTCAGCTCGCAGACGCGGGCCAGCAGGAAGGGGGTTGACGCCTTGCCCTTGATCCCCTGCTCGTCCGCTTCATGGAGCGCCTGGGCAATGGCTGCGTCGATATCGGCTTTCGGCATGGCGTGTGCGCTCGGGATGGGGTTGGCCACCACGGCGCCGCCCGCCAGTCCCAGCTCCCACTTGAGGCGCAGCGCCTCGGCGATGGCTGCCGGGGTATCGAGGCGATAATCGACCTTGAAGCCGCTCTCGCGGGTGTAGAAGGCGGGCAGCTCCTCGGTTTGATAGCCGATCACCGGCACGCCCTGGGTCTCCAGATACTCCAAGGTCAGCCCGATATCGAGGATCGACTTGGCACCGGCACAGACTACGGCCACCGGCGTTTGGGCCAGCTCCTGCAGGTCGGCCGAGATATCGAAGGTCTCCTGCGCGCCGCGATGTACCCCGCCGATACCACCGGTGGCAAAGACCCGGATCCCCGCCATGGCGGCGATGATCATGGTGGAGGCGACCGTGGTGGCCCCCATCCCCTTGCGCGCCAGCACGAACGGAATGTCGCGGCGGCTGCACTTGGTCACGTCGTGGCCTGCCCGGCCGAGCGCTTCCAGCGCACTCGCATCGAGACCCACCTTGAGGCGCCCATCGAGGATGGCGATGGTGGCCGGAATGGCGCCGTTATCGCGCACCACCTGCTCCACCTGACGGGCCGTCTCCACGTTCTGTGGATAGGGCATGCCGTGGGAAATGATGGTGGATTCGAGGGCGACGACCGGTTTGCCGGCAGCCAGCGCGGCAGCCACTTCCGGTTGGATATCGAGGTAAGCGTTCAGCATGAGTACTCCTCCAGTATGCGGTCAACGGCGGTCTTGCTCAGACCGGAAAAAACGGTATCGGAACAATTGACGGTGAGTGCGGCGCAGCCCAGGGCAAAGCGGGTGGTTTGGGCAATGTCGAGCTGTTGCAGCCAAGCGTGGGCAAGGCCAGCCATAAAGGCATCCCCGCCGCCGGTGACGTTGAGTACCGGACTACCCAGTACCGGCAGGTGACCCTGCTGCTCGCCATCGCTGTAGAAGATCCCCAGTTCACCCAGACTGAGGAACAGTCGCTTGACCCCGGCGCGGTGGAACCAGGCGGCTACCATGGGCCAGGTTTCGGGCCCGGCGATGGTCATACCGCACAGCTGCTCGGCTTCACTGCGATTGGGTTTGAGGGTGTGGATCTTGCCGAGCCAGGGGCGGATCTTCTCCACCTTGGCCACCGAAACGGTATCGACAAAGATGGCGTGCTCCCCCTGTCGCTCGAACAGCCAGTCGAGGGTGTGGATGGCCAGATTGGTATCGAGCACCCAAAGCCGGGCACCGCCGAGAAAGCCTGCGAGGGGGGTCAGGCGGGCAGGGGTGAGCTGCTCTATGATGGCCATGTCATTGATAGCGCAGCTCATTTCGCCGCTGCCATCATGCAGGCTGAGATAGCAGGAGGTGGCGTGACCATCGAGCACCAGAGTCTGGCGCACATCGACGCCGGCCCGCTGGCTCACCTCCAATAGATGGTGGCCATACTGGTCGTTGCCGACCGCGGTTAGCAGCCGGGTGTCGCTGCCGAGCCGCGCCAGATTCTCGGCGATATTGCGGCCAACACCACCGGCCGAGGTGCGCACCTTGCCCGGGTTGGAGTCGCCGAGCAGCAGGTTGTCGTGGCTGGTGCCGCAAATATCCATATTGGCACCGCCGATCACCACCACGTAGGGGCCCTCTCGCAGTACATAACCTCTGCCTTGCACATATCCCTGCCGGATCAGGCTGGAGATGTGGCTGGCCAGCGCGGAGCGGCTGATGCCAAGGCGATCGGCCAGCTCCTGCTGGGCAATCATGGGATCCTGACGCAGCAGGGCTAGGATCTCTTGTTCACGCTCAGTCATAGACAAATATCCATTTACAAACGTTTGTCTATTATTGCTGGGAAACGTTTGCTGGCTATCGGCTTGTACAAAATTTGTCGGCTTGCGCACAAAAAATCGACATTCAAAGCTGGGTTGGCAAGCGGTTTAGCCGGGGAGGGGACTTTTAATGGGTCGGTGGCCCTGCAACGGCTTATAATGGCCGCCGCAAGATGAGGAGAGATGATGGAAAAGAGTGCATTCTGCTGCGTGGGGTTGGTCAATCCCAAGTCTCCGGAAAATGTCGGCTCAGTGATGCGGGCTGCGGGCTGCTACGGGGTGGATGAGGTCTACTACACCGGCAACCGCTTCGAGCTGGCGCGCCGCTTTGCCACTGATACCAAGCAGATGGTGGAGAAGATCCCGCTGCTCGGGGTGGATGATCTGATGGCGTTTATCCCGCAGGGATGCGTGCCCGTGGTGGTCGATCTGATCGACGGCGCTACGCCGCTCCCCGACTATGTCCACCCTGAGCGCGCCTTTTATATCTTCGGGCCGGAGGATGGCACGCTCGATCCTGCCCTCTATGGCGCGGTGAAAGATGTGGTTTATGTGCCGACTCAGGGCTGCATGAATCTGGCTGCCTCGGTCAATGTGATCCTCTATGACCGATTGGCGAAGGGGTTCCGGCAACCCTGAGTTGTGGCGCGGCTACGGTGACTCAAACCACAATGGAAAGGTATTGCTCATGGGCAGGTTGCTGGCGGTGGCCGCTGTTGACGGGGCTGCGGCATCCTTCTCTTTCCCCTATGGTGGGATCAGTTTTCGCCGGCCTTGACCGCCTGCTCCTCGAGAAAGTCGCGGTAGTAGTCATAGAGGTGATAATTGCGATATATCTCGGCCTGCGTGCCGCGACGGATCAGATTCATCATCTCCTGATCCCACAACTGCAGTAGCCGCTCGCCCTGCTCGGTATCGGCAAAAATGGGGTAAGTCGGTATCCAGCGCAAAATGGTGCGGTACATATTGGCCGGGGTCTCATCGGCTGCATGGAGCACGCCAGCGGTCAGGTAATAGCGATAGCGCCCCTTGCCAATCAGCTGCAGTGCCATCTCATGGTTGTCGATTTCGTGCCACCGCATGGTGACCGGAAGATATTTATCCAGCACCCATCCTCGCCGCCAGAGTACGGTCTCTCCCTCCAGGCTGCGCTCTCCCCGCCATTGTGGCTGCCACTGCTTGAGCATGAAGACAGTCACATCATCGGCGGAGGCTGGCTGACGGGGCTGTTTGACCCCCTTGATCTCGTCCCGATAGACACTCATCGCCATATCCCCCTCTTGCCTGGCTACCATGGCGACGGCGCGTTTGTAGGGCACGATATGGGGCACGATCTGATAGCCGTGGGGTTGGTAGATGGTTCGCACCAGATCGAGATAGATACCGTGGCCATCCGGTTGGCAGAAACCGGGCCAGCCATCGCAATAGACGTGAATATCGGCTGTGCGAGCGTGGGCGATCGCACACAGAGAGCAAAGCAGCAAACAACCGATGCGCAGCATGGTCAGCATTATCCTCGCAGAGGTGAGGAGAGCACGTATCACCTGATTTATACCATGCATTGATCGCGGCAGGCGGAGAAAACATCTCGCATCTCCATTTTGCGACAGGGTCGAGGGTTATTTACGGTCGGATCGTTATGATCGAGTAAAGATTCAATAGCACCCCAATCAGTAGAGGAGACTGCATTATGCCATCGATCAAGACTCTGCTCTGTCCAGTCGATTTTTCCCAAATGTCTCGC
Source organism: Aeromonas sp. Y318-3 (assembly GCF_027706185.1). Taxonomy (NCBI): domain Bacteria; kingdom Pseudomonadati; phylum Pseudomonadota; class Gammaproteobacteria; order Aeromonadales; family Aeromonadaceae; genus Aeromonas; species Aeromonas sp. Y318-3. Next base: position 247,974 of record NZ_JAPDCN010000007.1, on the reverse strand, counting down.
GCGGTACTCGACTATGCCGTTTTTATGGCACAGAGCCATCAGGCCCAGCTCAAGCTGATCCACGTGGTTGATCAACTGCACGGTTTTGACAGTTACAAGATCCTTCATATGACGGCCATCGAGATCACCCACGAGATGGAGCGTCAGGCCAGAACCCAGCTCAAAGAGCTGGTTGCCACCCTGCCGATCCCGGCCACCTTTGATATTCGCTTTGGCCGCGCCGCCGATGAAATTGTCATTCAGGCCAAGGAGGATGAGGTTGAGCTGATCGTGATGGGCAGCCACGGTCGCTCCGGTATCAGCCATCTGCTGGTAGGCAGTGTCGCCGAGTCTGTGGTGCGTCATGCACCCTGTCCGGTACTGGTGGTGCGCCAATAACGCGCCACGTTTAGAGTGAAAAGCGTAACAAACAAGGCCAGCGATTGCTGGCCTTGCGTTTTCTGGTGTTGTGCCCGCTAGCCGTGGGCGTAGATGACACTCCCTCCCTTGATGGTATCTATGATGGCTCTGGCCTGCTCTTTGGGCAGGGCGGGGCAACCCCAGCTGCGCCCCAGCTTGTCATATTTGCGCAGATGAGTCGGGCTGGCATAGGCGGCGCCATGTACTACGATGGCACGCTTGCGGGCATTGCTGTTCTTGCCGGGGCTGAGTCCGTCCAGCCGCAGGGAGTAGCCATGCTTGCCCAGATAGGTTTCTGCGGTGCGATAGACGCCGAGGGAACTTTGGCGGGAGTTGAGCTGGTTGGAAAAGTGTTTTGCTGCCAGTTCACCTGAGTTGCGGCCATGACTGACCCAAGTGTGATAGAGCAGCTTGTGGCGTTTCATATCGATGACAAACAGCCTGCGCTGGGTGGATGGCTTGCTGTAATCGATGATGGTGAGAATGGGTTTTCGTTTGTGGCGCACAGTTTGATAACTGTTGAGTGCCTGACGAAAGGTCTGTTTATCCAGCTTGCCGGCCAGACCCAGTTGACGATAGAGGCTCTGATCCCAGCTGGCATCTGCCGTGCTGCTCCAGATGAGCGATATCAACAGCAGTGGCAACAGCAGCCACCCGCGTTGCCAGTCTATGTTCCCGCGCGCTTGTCTCATCCGTGAATATCTCCTTGTCACTCCCTGTCAACGACGCGGATATTGCCATCAATCCGCTCGATAGTTATATGCAAGGTGCTGAAAAGGCGCAATAAAAAACCGGCCGCAGAGCGGCCGGAAGTAATTCAAACAGTAGACATTGGTATCACAGGGTATAACTGACTTCCAATTACTTAGAAGTTGTACTGCAGGGCAACTGCGACTACGTCGTCGGTATTTTTGCCCAGAGAGTTGGTGGACTTGCCATCTACGGAGTCCAGCAGGTTCAGCTTGTAATCAACGTAGGCGTTGAAGTTCTCGGTGAAGTTGTACCAGGCACCGATAGATACGTACTCGGTGTAGGTATCATCGATACCGTGAGCGGAGTCTTTCACGTCAGTGCGCAGGTAGGCCAGAGAAGGCTTGAACTTGCCGATGGTGTACTGGGCAACGGCTTCGTAGCCATCCATCTTCTCGGCGTAGCCGTTGTTGACGAACAGGTGGTCTTCACCGTGGGAGTAGGTTGCAGCCAGGTAGAGGTCGCCAGTTGCATATTTGGCGCCGAAGCCCATCAGCTTGGCATCCTTGTCGCCACCGAAGGCGGCGTAGCGAGCTTGCTCGTCAGTCTTGCCAGCCTGGTTATAGGCAGCACCCAGGCTCAGGCCCATATCGAAATCGTAGTTGGCAGATACTGCGAAGCCTTCTTTGGAACCTTTCTTGTTCCAAGTAGTTTGGCCATTTACATCTTTGAAGTTGGAACGATCTGCATTCTGCGGATCATTGTTACCAGTGAACTGGGCACCCAGAGTCAGACCCTGGTAGTTATAGATGTACTGGGCCAGACCGTTGGTACGGCCGGTACCGAATACTTCAGTATCTTTGCCCAGGCCGTCACCGCCCCACTCAGGCAGAACGTCGGTATAGTTGTTGACGGCCTTGGTGAACAGGCCATCCTGACGACCATAGCTGAATGCGCCGAAACGGTCGTGCTTGATGCCGGCATACGCATAACGCAGCTCGTCGTTGTCAGAACCGGAAGTCGGCAGGTTGTACTCGGCAAAGCCGAACGCCTTCATCTCGGGAGCAATCTTGGTCTCGCCAGCAACGTGCAGACGGAAGTAGCTCTGGTCACCTTCGGAACCGTTGTCGTCAGTACCGTAGTAAGCACCTTGTGCACGGCCGCCGATTTCCAGCTTGGTATCGTTCTGGTTGTAAACGGTAGCAGCATGGGCGCCGCTCGCCAGCAGCAGGCTGGAGATGGCAATAGTCAGTGCAGACTTCTTCATATGCGTTATTCCTCTGATGTAAACACTTCCGAACTTGTTGTCGGTTCTGTGAAATCGGAAATGGTCCGATAGCCACACGGTAGGCGCCCCAACCTTGACTGGGCCTGAATCCATCATTGTTTAATTGAGGTGACGAGGTCGTTATCAAGACTGGGTGTGACGGTTTTTGACAAGATAAAAAGAGATTAAATTCAATGAATTATTTTCTAGTGACTTTTTTGACATCAAGGCTGTTCTGAGCAACAAGGTCGATGGCTCAAGTTGTGAGCTATATCACACAGGGGAGAATGGGGCGGGGCGGGAAAAACGGGGGGGAGCCTTGCAAGGCTCCCCCCAGTGATCAGAGGGGCTTTTGCCACAGGGTCAGCAGCAGATCCTGTTCCAGTTCATTCGGGCCCTGTTGCGCGAAAGCGTGACGCTGCTCACCGGTTGCCCGCCAGCCAAGACGGCTGGTCTCCAGAATAAAGCTGCGCATGGCCTGATCCATGGTGAGGCTGAACTGGCAGCGCTGTTGAGCCATCGGATTGAGGCCGCCGAGGGTTGGCCAGCTGAGAGGGTGTTCCATGCTCACCGGATTGAGGCTGACCCGCAGTTGCCACTGATGGCGCGGGCCCGGCTGCAGATAGAGCAGATAGCCACCGGGGGCCAGCCAGCTGACCAGCTGCTCGGTCTTGACCTTGAGATCGTTGACCAGCAGCACCTGAGCAGAGCCCGGTTGCAACGGCGCGCGAGCGGGATCGGCAATGACAAACTGGCCGTCCGGCTGCGCTTTTTTGGCGGCAAAGATGGTGTTCTTGGCGATATCAACCCCAGCAAACTGCCAGCCGGGCAGGCGCTCTGCCAGCGCGCGGCAGTAGTAGCCTTCACCGCACCCAAGATGGATCAGCTCTTGTGGGGCCAGCGGAGCGAGCAGGCCGGCCATGGCCTCAACCAGCGGCAGTTGGTGGCCGGCTTCCAGGAAATGGTGCTTGGCGCGCATCAGGGCACGGCTGTCGCTGTCTTTGGGGTTTTTCTTGCCGGGGATGAGATCCAGATAACCTTCCGGTGCCGGATCGAAGTGATGCTTGTTGTCGCAATAGCGCCCCTGGGAGGCTTCATGAAGATGGAGCGGACTGCGGCAACGGGGACATTGAAGATGCATAGTAACTCTCTGGGCGAATGCCGGAACAGTGAAGGGCGTTCGGGATTATAGGGGAGAGGATCAAAAAAGGCTGCCGTAGCAGCCTTTTTTATCCCAAGGCCTCAGTCAGGCCTGCGGACGGGTCATCAGCGAGTGCCAAATACCACAATGGTCTTGCCGTGAGCAGAGATGAGCTCCTGCTCTTCCAGCATCTTCAGGATGCGGCCCACGGTTTCACGAGAGCAGCCGACGATTTGGCCGATCTCCTGACGGGTGATCTTGATCTGCATGCCATCCGGGTGGGTCATGGCATCCGGCTGTTTGGCCAGGTTGAGCAGGGTCTGGGCGATCCGGCCGGTCACATCCAGGAAGGCGAGGTTACCCACTTTCTGGCTGGTGTGTTGCAGGCGCTTGGCCATCTGGCCAGAGAGGCGCATCAGAATGTCCGGGTTGACCTGGATCAGCTGGCGGAACTTCTTGTAGGAGATCTCTGCCACTTCGCAAGAGCCTTTGGCGCGAACCCAGGCGGAGCGCTCGGGGTTCTCGTTCTCCTCGAACATCCCCATCTCGCCCAGGAAATCGCCCTGGTTCAGATAGGAGAGGATCATCTCTTTGCCCTCATCGTCCTTGATCAAGACGGCCACAGTGCCCTTGACGATGTAGTAGAGGGTCTCCGCTTTTTCACCCGCATGGATCAGGGTGCTCTTGGCGGGATACTTATGAATGTGGCAGTGCGACAAGAACCATTCCAGGGTGGGATCGCTTTGCGGTTTGCCAATGACCATGAGAATTCCTCTGTAGTGTCTTTTTATGGACTTGTGCGTCCGGGCAAGCTGCCAATCTTGCCATTCCTTGTATTGGTCGCAGTAGGATAAGAGCCTTTGCCTGTGCTGACAAGGCTTTGCGGGCTTTTGACAGAGCCCTTTGAGTAATGCCTGCTGCGCCGCTTCGGCCATTCTAGGGAAGATAGAGGTCGGAGATGTTGATTTTGATCTATTTCCATCCCAACTCCCCCTGTTCGGCAGAGATAAGCGACTGGGTTATGCTAGGGATCCATCATCATGATTAACAGGAGAGAGTGCGAGATGAAAGCCAAGGTCAGCTGGGTGGAAGGGATGAAGTTTGTGGGTGAGAGTGAATCCGGTCACAAGGTGATCCTGGATGGTGCCAACCCCGGTGAGGGGGCCAGCCCGATGGAGATGATCCTGCTGGCGGTCGGTGGCTGCAGCTCCATTGATGTGGTTTCCATCCTCGAAAAAGCGCGCCAGTCGGTGACCGCATGCCATGTCGATGTCAGTGGCGAACGGGTCGATAGCGTGCCCCGGGTTTTCGAGAAGATTAATCTGCACTTCGTGGTGACGGGCAAGGGATTGGCAGAGAAACAGGTGGCCAGAGCGGTCGATCTGTCGATGAAAAAATACTGTTCTGTTTCCCTGATGTTGGAAAAAGCGGTACAAATTACCCATAGTTATCAAATTGTTGAAGCTTGATAACGATAGTTTCGTTGGTACCCTAGCATAAGGCCGTTACGTAAGGCCACTGCACAAGGCCATGACATAAAGCCATTACATAAGGAAAGTGCAATGAAAAAATTGATCGCTCTGCTTCCCCTTTTGGGCCTGGCGGCGTGCAGCAGCCCGCAACCTACCCAGTATCAATACAGCCAATACCAGTGTGGCGAAGAGATGCTGGCCGTTACCTATGATGCTCAGGCTGACATGGTGCAGTTCCCCTATGCCGGGGTTTACCACAAGCTGGCGCGTGTGGAGTCAGAGTCTGGCGCCAAATATTCTGACGGCCTGACCACCTTCTGGAATCAAGAGAAACAAGCTCTCCTCACCCAGAAAGGGGTGACGCTGCTGACCTGTACGCTTAAATAAGTGACCACAGATAGCTGAAGGTGTGCGGCTTTGTGCCCGAGTCTGGCCTAGGCCGGATTGGGTCAAGAGGTTGAGACCACAAAAAACGGCTTGCCGGGAGGCAAGCCGTTTTTCTATCCATCCGTTATCACTAAACAAGCGCTAGTTGGTGGGGACGCGATGGAGCAGCTCGGCCGCGAGCTGCTGGCTGAGAGCCTGGCGCTGGCTATCTGCAATGCTCACGTCGCTGGTCAGCTGGATGATGCTGCTCCAGACCGCTTTCTGGGTTTTGCGATCGAGCAGCACGATGGCCAGCGACCCTTTGCGCTGGTTGGCCGAGGCATATACCCCGGGCGTCATGCCAAGACGGGCGAAAATCTCGCCGTCACTCATATCCTTACCGCCCGCGACGCCGATGGCGACCCACAGATCCGCCTCGTCGAGCGGTGCACTCTGCCACCCCTTGCCATTGAGCTCCCGGCTTACCGCCTGCTGCATTGGCTCCAGCCACCCTTCCGCCAACTCACCGGCAAATTGATACTGTTCGGCCAGGGCGTAGCGCGGGGTTGCACCATAGGTCCAGTTGCCCATCGGGCGAACCAGCATGGTGCCGGACTCCAGCGTGGGGGCCGCCGGCCCGCTGCTGCAACCGCCAAGCAGGGCGAGCAGTGCCACAGAGAGATAAGCAAGCCGCATCGTGAACTCCTTTGAATCAGGTTATTTTGCCGGTTTCGATCAATTGCTGGATGAGCGGGCGCAGGATCAGCTCCATCGCAAAGCCCATCTTGCCACCCGGCACCACTATGGTGTTCATCCGCGACATGAATGAGCCATCGATCATCGACAGCAGGTAGGGGAAATCCACCTGCTTGATACCGCGAAACCGGATCACCAGCATACTCTCGTCCAGACTCGGGATCACCTTGGCGCTGAAGGGGTTGGAGGTATCCACCGTCGGCACCCGTTGGAAGTTGATATGGGTGCGCGAGAACTGCGGGGTGATGAAGTTGATGTAGTCATCCATGGAGCGAACGATGGAGTCGGTCACCGCCTCTCGGGAATGCCCGCGCTCCGAAGTATCGCGAATGAGCTTCTGGATCCACTCCAGGTTGACGATGGGCACTACGCCTATCAGAAAATCCACGTGGCGGGCTACGTTGTGATCCTCAGTGACCACACCACCGTGCAGCCCTTCATAAAACAGCAGGTCTGTGTCGCTCGGCAGATGCTGCCAGGGGGTAAAGGTGCCGGGCATCTGGTTGAAGGGCACCGCCTCATCAAAGCTGTGCAGGTAGCGGCGATACTGGCCATTGCCATCCTGCCCATAGCCTTGGAAAAAGCTCTCCAGCAGCCCGAAGTCATTGGCCTCAGGGCCAAAATAGCTGATATGACGCCCCTGTTCGCGCGCCTTGCGGATCGCTACATCCATTTCCGGTCGGGTGTAGCGGTGAAAACTGTCACCTTCCACCACAGCCGCGGTATATCCCAGTTGATGGAACATGGAGCGAAAGGCGTTGGTGGAGGTGGAGGTGCCGGCACCGGACGAACCGGTAACAGCAATAATGGGGTGCTTGGCCGACATGGGATTCTCTCTTCCTTGGGAATTCCGTTATAAGGTCCGGATTGCGGTTGGGTCAAGACTGCTCGATGAAGCGGTCTTTCATCACGATATTCACCGATTCGTGCAGCTCGCTATAGACGATGACAGCTTTGCCTTGCTGTAATTGTTCTCTCACTGCATCGACTTTGACGCCAAGCGGTACATCCTGCTCTCCATATTCGGTTCCTTCCTGCAACACAAAGTGTTCGATCAGGTTGGTCAGGGTGTCGCCGTCCAGTTCTTGCCAGGGAATGATCATTTAAAGGTCTCACAGCAAAAGAGGTGATCGTCAGGCTATTGTTGTGTTGAATCCCGCGAATGCAATCACTTTTTACCTTTTCACCGGAGTCTGAGAGATGTTGTCTGAAGCGCAGCGCAGCGCGCCGTTAACCCTGACTGAGCATCTGGACAGCGCACGTCGAGAGGCGATTGCCCGAGGCATGGTGTGGTTCTGGTTGTTGAACTGGCTGGTGGTGTTGTTTCTTTCGATACGCTACGAGGTTTACAGTCAGGTCGGGCTCGCCAGTGATGACAGCTTGCCCTGGCGCTTTCAGAGTGAGCTGGCCCTGGTCATGGTGGTGCTATTACTGCTACCTGTTGTCAGCCTGTTTTGTGACCATCTGCAGGATCGCCTCTGGTTACGGATGGCTGCACTGGTGATGGTGCTATGGGGCGGACTCTGGACGCTGCACATCTACACGATTGGTCAGGTAGAGCTGCGGGGAGGGGTCAGCTATGCCAACGGGATCATGCGGCTCAACCTGCTGGCTGCGCTCATCGCGTTTTATCCCGACCGCAAGGTGTTGTATGGCTATCTCTTGGGCCCGATGACGGTGGGTGTAGGGTTGGAGCTCTTTTTGCGCGTCGATTTTCTCCAGATTTACCTGCTTGGCGTGTTGTTTGGCGTGATTGCGCTGGAGGTCGGCCGCCGCATGCTGCACCGCTGGTTTGAGCTTGCGATCATGCGAGAGCATGAAAATCTGATGCTGCTGCGCCAACTTGATCAGCTCGCCAAGCAAGATCCTCTGACCGGTGTCGCCAACCGGCGGCATTTCAATATCGAGTTGGAGCGCGCGTTGGCCCATAGCCAGGAGAGCGGCGCTCCGCTATCGCTCATTCTGATCGATGTGGACTATTTCAAGCGCTTCAACGACCACTACGGCCATCAGGTGGGAGATATGTGCCTCAAAGAGGTGGCACAAGCGCTCAACCGTGCGGTACGCACGCCATCTGATCTGGTTGCCCGCTATGGCGGGGAAGAGTTTGTGCTGCTGCTGCCCAATACCGACCGTCAGGCTGCGGCCAGCGTGGCGCAGCGGCTGCAAGATGGCTTGGCCAGCCTGCAGCTGGAGCATCTGGCGTCCGATGTTGCCCCCTGGGTGACGGTGAGTCAGGGGATTGCCAGCACAGTGTCCGGCGAAGGGGCGAGCCAGCTGCTGGAGCGGGCCGATCAGGCGCTCTATCGGGCCAAGGAGTCGGGACGCAATCAGTTCTGTGTTGCAGAGTGACTCTGTTCGGCAATCCAGCGACTGATCCGTTCATCCAGCCAAAACCGTGGCCGCCAGGGCGTGCCGTGCAGAAAGCCGACATGGCCGCCGCGCTGGCTCAACTCATAGCGCACCGTGGGCGAGAGTTGCTCCGGCCGGGGAATGACCGCGTGTGACATAAAGGGATCGTCGGCGGCGTGCAGGATAAGGGTAGGGATGGGGATTTGAGCCAGCAGCGGTAGCCCCGAGCAGCTCTGGTAGTAGTGGCTGGCGCTGTGAAAGCCGTGCAGCGGCGCGGTGACCAGCTCGTCAAAATCGCGCAGGGTGGCAATCTGCTCCACTTGTCGAGGTTGCCAGCGCTCACTCGCTTTCTGCTGCTGGCTGATCTTGTTGAGCAAATTGCGGCGCATGGTGCGCAGCAGATAGTTCTGATAGACCTTCGAGAAGCCCTGATTGACCCGCTCGGCGCAACTCGCAAGTTGCAGCGGGGCCGAGACCACCACCGCCGCCTTCAGCGCCGCAGGGCAGGCCCGCGCCAGCAGATTGACCAGCATATTGCCACCCAGTGAAAAGCCGATGGCGATCAGCGGTTTGCCCGGGAAGCGCTGGCTCAGCTCGGCAATCAGCTCCTGCGCGTCACCGATGGCGCCGGAGTGATAGGCCTGCAGGTGGCGATTGGGCTCGCCACTGCAACCGCGAAAGTGCATCAGCACGGCCTCTCTGCCCTCTTGCTGCAGATGGGCGAACAATCCCTTGGCATAGTGGGAGTGAATGCTCCCCTCCAGCCCGTGAAACACCACTATCAGCGGCCGTTCATCAAGGCTGACTTCCCCGCTCCAGGCGAGGTCGACAAAGTCCCCATCCTGCAGTTCAAACCGCTCCGCCACAAAACGGGCTGGGGTGCGGCGCAGCCATTTGGGCAATATGGTCTGCAGATGAGGATTGCGTGCCCACCAGGGGGCGTGGAAGTGGCTCTCGGTCAGCATGGGGTCAGTCGGTCTGGGTCGAAGATAAGGAGGACGGGAGGTGTGTTCCTCCCGCCAGTCATTGGCTTATTTCAGCAGGCGATCGTGATGTTCGGCGCCGCGCAGCATGGCCTGGATCAGCTCATTGGCTTCGAACTTGGTCAGCGCCTCATGGGCTCCCACCTGATGGGCCCGCTCCACACTGATCTCGCTGGAGAGGGATGTGTACAGGATGATGTAGGCCCCCGCCAGTTTGCTGTCGCTCTGCACCTCGAAGGCCAGCTCGTAGCCATCAAGCCCGGGCATCTCGATATCGCTCACCAGAATGTCGATCGGGGTCTTCTGGCTCGCCCGCGTCTGCATCAGGGTCAGTGCATCCTTGCCATTGGTGCAGACCTCATAGGGGATATTGATGTAGTCGAGCGCGGCCATCAGCTGACGGCGAGCGACCGAGGAGTCATCGACCAGCAAGATCCGCATCGGCTTGATCCGCTCCCGCTGCACATCGGTCAGCACTGGATAGAGGTGGCTCGGATCGTCCGGATAGACCCGGGAGAGGATCAGCTCCACATCCAGCAGCTGGATCAGCTGGTCATTGACCCGGGTCACGCCGGTTACGAACACATTGTGACCGAGAGAGGCGGGGGGCGATTCGATATCGCGCCAGTTGCACTCGGTGATCTTGTCGATGCCCCGCACCAGAAAGCCCACCAGGGTGCGGCGGCAGTCGGTAATGATGATGAAGCAGTGGGGCATCTCCTCCTTGCTGATGGGGCGATAGCCCACCGCCATCGCCATGTCGATCACCGGAATGGTGGAGCCGCGCATATTGGCGGCCCCCAACACGGTCGGGTGCGAGTGCGGCATTGCCGTCAGCTGGGTGTAGGGCACTATCTCCTTCACCTTGAGGGTACCGATAGCAAAAGATTGCTTGGCAGAGAGATGAAACAGCAACATGCCCTGTGATTGATTGGCTTTGCTCGTCATGGCAGATGTCCTGTTGGTCGAAATGTTGGCAGTCACTTCAGGCCTCTAGCATAAAGGATTACGGGGGGAATGGCCCTTCCTTGTTAACGACCATCTGGCAAAAAACTGGACTCATTCAGCCAATTTCGTTGGCACACTCACATCGGCGTCCGGTTATTGATCGCCATCCTCGCCAACGCCCCACTGCTGGCAGGCCGCTTGCAACGCGGCCTCATCGGCATAACCCAGCTTGCTGGCAACCTGCGCGGGCTTGCTGCCGCCCTTGAGCAATCTGAGCGCCTGCAGCAGTTGCCACTGTTGTTGCAATTCACTCCCTTCCACCGGCGCATCGGCTTGTTGTGCCCACAGTTGCAGAGACTCCGGTTGGCCATTGACCAGCGCTTGCCAGCAGGCTTGCAGCTCACCGTGACCCTGCTGGCTGATGGCGCACTGTTGCAGCTCATCCAGGATCACCTGCAGTCGCTGACCGTAGGCCCCTTGCCACTCTTTCGGACGTTGCCACCGTGCCAGAGAGTCGAGCAGGGCATCGAGCAGCGGGGTGGTCTGCAGCCAGCCTGCCTGCTGCGGCTGAGCCACGCGCAAAGAGACATTCAGCTGATCGTACTCGCAACCGCTGAGGGGGCTGAAGGCCGCGAGGGCATCGGCGCAGAGCCAGAAGCTGCTGCCTGCCGGCAGCAACAGCTCATGTTGGCCCAGTCTCAGCAGCGCGGCGCCCCGGGTGATCCGCAACAGCTGCCCGACCGGAGTTCGTTTGCGGTTGCCAGCGTGCAGGCCCTGGCAGGAAAAATGGTGATACTCGATGGCGTGATGCATGTAAAAACCCTGATATGATGCTGCCTGGAGGTAACAAATATGGAAACCAGACGTAAAAAACGCTTCATTGCCGGTGCTGTCTGTCCGGCGTGCGGCAAGTTGGACAACATGATGCTGTATCTGGAGCATGGAGTCGAGAAGGTGACCTGTGTCGCCTGTGGCGATACCCAGGTACAAACGCCTGCCGAGGTCGACAAGCAGACTCGCGAGGCGGAAGAGGTGATCGGGGTGTTTCGCCCCTGATAAGGGAACGGCGGGTGGAATGCGGGTCTCCTCGCTGACGCTGTTGCCGTTTTTTTCGTCACTCCGAGGCACGGCACGGCATATGCGCGGCCCGCTTTTTAGGGTATTCTGAGCCCGTTTTTTTCTATCCGCAGGATCCTGACATGAAAGTAGCTCCTCTGAGCGTGGTTACGCTGGAATACACAGTCACCGACGAGCACGGTGAAGTCATCGACAGCACTGTCGGCAAAGAGCCGCTGGTCTATCTGCACGGCACCCGTTATCTGGTCTCAGGCCTGGAAGCCGAGTTGGAAGGTCGCGCGGTAGGTGAAGCCTTCGAAGTGACTCTGGCACCGAGCCAGGCCTACGGCGAATATGATGAGACCCTGGTACAAGAAGTGCCGGGCGAGCTGTTCGACGGCATGGAAGTCTCCGAAGGGGATACTTTTGTGGCTGAAACCGACGATGGCCACCGTCCGGTGACCGTGGTTGAAGTGTCCGAAGAGTTCGTCAAGGTAGATGGCAACCATCCGCTGGCTGGTGTGACTCTGGGCTTCAAGGTCGAGATCAAGGACGTGCGTGCTGCCACTGCCGAAGAGCTGGCTCACGGCCACGTTCACGGTGCCGGTGGTTGCGGTCACGATCACGGTCATGACCACGATCACGGCGGCTGCTGTGGCGGTCATGGTCACGACCATGATGAGGAGCACGGCCAGGGCAGTTGCTGCGGCGGTGCTGGCCACGGTCACGGTCACGATCATGGCCACGACCACGGTGACGACCATGGTCACGGCGGCTGCTGCGGTGGCGGCGGTTGTGGTGGCAAGGGCCATCACCACTGATCACGGCCATGCCGATGATAAGAAATCTGCCGTAGGAGTCATACCGAGCAATTAATGCTCATTAATTGCTCCTCCTTGGATGATGAAATCCGAAGCCGGTTGTTCTGGCTTCGGATTTTTTATGTCTGTCAAATAGGCTCGCGGCTTTTCCCAAGCTAACAGGGGCGCTTATTTTTGGTTAATGCTCAACATTATTTCCTTCTCGATTCCGCGATGTATTTTTGGCTCGGTGCGTAAACGGGGTACTAAATCAGTGTCTTCATAAGCACAATATGACCAAGTTACTTCATGTCCCAACAGCTATAACGAGCCAGTGTCAGTCTCTATTTGGTCTCGTTGTGCCCTATAAAAAAAGCCAGTCAGGCTTAACTGACTGGCTATTGTCTAGTGACTAACTGATTAGCGTGAAGCCTTACAGCTGCTCGATACCGACGATATGCCAGGGGGCATTGTTCTTGGCCAGATCGCGTTCGAGGTGCCACACCTCTTTGATGTCTTCTTCGACCTGCTCCTGACGGTCCATGTAGCGGCCGCTGAAGCGCACGCTCACCTGGGCCCAGTCGCTGCCATAGTCAGCACGTACCAGCTGGGTATCGACGTACATCACTTCGGTATGCTGGTCGCCAGTCAGTTCGGCGCGCTCGGCTTTGAGCTGCTCAAACAGCTCGGGGCTGACGTACTCGCGCACCTTTTCCAGATCGTTCTTGTTCCATGCCTCTTGCAGGGTGCGATAGTGATCACGGGCACCGGCCAGGAAGCTGTTCATGTCAAAGCCTGGCGGCAGGCGGAACGGGACGTCGCTGTCGGCAAAGCCAGTGGCTTGCGGTGCGCTGTTGCTCTGCTCAAACTGTTGCGGGGCAGCGGATTGCGGTGGCTGATAGCCCGCATAGGCCGCCTGTTGTGGCTGTGGCGTCGCGACCTTGCCCTTGCGCAGGGTACGGATCAGGAAGACGGCACCCAGCGCCAGCAGGGCGATCAGCAGGAAGTCCATTCCTTGCAGACCTTCAAAGGCACCGCTGCCCAGCAGGTAGGCAAACAGGCCGCCGGCCAGCAGGCCGCCCAGCAGGCCACCCATCATGCCGCTCTTTTTCGGCGGAGTCTGGGCATTCAGTGTCGGATTCTTGTTGTCGACCGGTTTGGCCGCAGGCTGGGCCGGCGCAGTTTTGTAACTTTTACCAAAGGATTTGCCGCCGCCAAATTTCTTGGCTTCGGCGTGAGGTGCCCCCAGGCCAATGGCCAGGATCACGGCAAACAGGGTCAGCATCTTTTTCATTTTGACTCTTTTCACTCTCGTCTGTGGGTGGGGCATGCTCCGCTTTGGCAAGCTCAGCAAGGCGCATGGCAGGCTGCCTGTCCCTAATTGTGTCGCAGCTTGTATTCATCAATATCACCTCTGGCATGAATTATTCATGAACGAGGTTGCCGCGATGCGGCGTCAAACAAGAGGAGTAAACCGGATGAAAAGCAGAAGATTGAGTCGCAAGGAGCGCAAAATGCGAAGCAAAATCAAAATGGTCAAGGTAGAGCAGACTCTGGTTTGGCCCTTTATGATGGTATGAGCCGCCAGATAGGGCTCGCCGTAGTTGGCTTTCTTTTGTAAAATTCCCGTCCCCTTCCCGCTGCGGTTTTTATGTGTATGGCAGAGCAAGTGACGGCGAAAAAAGACGCCAAGACACAACAGCTGAAAGTTCCTCCCCACTCTTTTGAGGCCGAACAGTCCGTACTGGGCGGCCTGATGCTGGATAACGATGCCTGGGATCGGGTTGCCGAACGGGTGATCGATCAGGATTTCTACAGCCGTCCGCACCGGTTGATCTTCCAGGCCATGACCCGCCTCTCCAACGCGGGCAACCCCATCGACCTCATCACCCTGCAGGAGGAGCTGGAACGCTCCGAACAGCTGGAAGAGGCGGGTGGCTTCGCCTATCTGGTGGAGATCGCCAAGAACACCCCGAGTGCCGCCAACATCAACGCCTACGCCGAAATCGTGCGCGAGCGAGCGGTGGTGCGGGAGATGATCTCGGTCGCCAACGAGATCGTCGAAGCGGGTTACGAGCCACAGGGCCGTACCTCTGGCGATCTGCTGGATCTTGCCGAGAGCAAGGTATTCAAGATTGCCGAGCAGCGCACCAGCGCCAACGAGGGGCCCCAGCCCCTGAAGCTCATCCTCGAGCAGACCGTCGACAAGATTGAAGAGCTGTTCAAGACCCCGCACAACGGGGTGACTGGGGTATCGAGCGGTTACAACGATCTCGACAAGATGACCGCCGGTTTGCAGCGTTCGGACTTGATCATCGTGGCGGCCCGCCCCTCCATGGGCAAGACCACCTTTGCCATGAACCTGTGCGAGCATGCGGCCCTCACCGCCGACAAGCCGGTGCTTATCTTCTCGCTGGAGATGCCCTCCGAGCAGATCATCATGCGTATGCTTGCCTCTGTGGGGCGTATCGATCAGACCAAGGTGCGTACCGGTCAGCTCGACGACGAGGATTGGGCGCGCCTCTCCTCCACCATGGGATTGCTGCTGGAGAAGGGCAAGATGTATATCGATGACGCCTCCGGCCTCACTCCGACCGATGTACGCTCCCGTGCCCGTCGGGTGGCACGCGAGCATGGTGGCCTATCCATGATCATGGTGGACTACCTGCAGCTGATGCGGGTGCCGGCGCTCTCTGACAACCGTACCCTGGAGATCGGCGAGATCTCCCGCTCCCTCAAGGCCTTGGCGAAAGAGCTGCAGTGCCCTGTGGTGGCGCTCTCCCAGCTGAACCGAAGTCTGGAACAGCGGGCCGACAAGCGCCCGGTCAACTCGGATCTTCGTGAATCGGGCTCCATCGAGCAGGATGCGGATTTGATCATGTTTATCTATCGTGATGAGGTTTATCACGATGACAGCCCGGACAAGGGGATTGCCGAGATCATCATCGGCAAGCAGCGTAACGGCCCTATCGGAAGAGTGCGCCTCACCTTCCAGGGTCAGTTCTCCCGGTTCGACAACTATGCCGGTCCGGCGTTTGACGACGATTATTGATAAGTAACAATCATGGCAATCCTAGGGTCAGGATTGCCATCACCGCTCTGACCCGCTTGCCATTCACTGCAAGGCAGCCCGTCAGAGCCTGTTTTCCCGGTTCGACAATTATGCCGGTCCGGCCTTCGACGACGATAAGTGAGTGGCGGTCTTCTGCCCGATGAGGGGGAGACCATTTGTGCCCTCGTAAGGGAAAACCATGAAAGCGGCTACTGCCCAAATCAACACTGCGGCCTTGCGCCACAACCTCGCCGTGGTCAAGCGCCACGCTCCCGCTTGCAAGATCATCGCTGTGGTCAAGGCCAACGCCTATGGCCACGGACTGCTGCCGGTCGCCCGCACCCTGGTGGATGCGGATGCCTACGCGGTGGCCCGTATCGAAGAGGCGCTGATGCTGCGCTCCTGCGCCGTGGTCAAGCCCATCGTGCTGCTGGAGGGCTTCTTCTCCGCCGACGATCTGCCGGTGCTGGCGGCCAACAACCTGCAGACGGCGGTTCACACCTGGGAGCAGCTCGAAGCGCTGGAGCAGGTCGAGCTGCCAGCCCCCGTGGTGGCCTGGCTCAAGCTCGACACCGGCATGCACCGCCTCGGGGTGCGTGCCGACGAGATGCCCGCCTTTATCGAACGACTCGGCAAGTGCAAGAACGTGGTGCAGCCGTTCAACATCATGACCCACTTCAGCCGCTCCGATGAGCTGGAGCAGCCCACTACCCGCGAGCAGATCGACTTGTTCAGCAAGTTGACCGCACCGCTGGCGGGCGAGCGGGCCATGGCCAACTCGGCGGGCATTCTGGCCTGGCCAGACTCCCACTGCGACTGGGTTCGCCCCGGTGTCATCCTCTATGGCGTGTCGCCATTCCCCAACACGGTGGCGGCCGATTACGACCTGCAGCCGGTGATGACCTTGAAGACCCAGCTGATTGCGGTGCGGGATCACAAGGCGGGCGAGCCGGTGGGCTATGGCGCCAACTGGGTGTCAGAGCGCGATACCCGGCTCGGGGTGATCGCCATCGGCTACGGTGACGGTTATCCGCGCATGGCGCCCAATGGCACTTCCGTGCTGATCAACGGCCGCATCGTGCCGCTGGTGGGGCGTGTCTCCATGGATATGAGCACGGTAGATCTTGGGCCCGGCGCAACCGACAAGGCCGGTGACGAGGCGGTACTGTGGGGCGAGGGGTTGCCGGTGGAGCGGGTGGCCGATGAGATTGGCACCATCCCCTACGAGCTCATCACCAAGCTCACCTCCCGCGTCTTTATGGAGTACGTCTGATGTGGCAGCAGTGCCTGCTGACGTTGAAGCCCCGTTCGCGGGGCTTTCATCTGGTGACGGACGAGCTGGTGGCCAAACTGCCGATGCTGGCGGATTACCGGATTGGCATGGCGCACCTGCTGCTGCAACACACCTCCGCCTCGCTCACCCTCAACGAGAATTGCGACCCCAGCGTGCGCAGCGATATGGAGGCCCATCTGCACCGGCTGGCGCCGGAAGATGCCCCCTACTATCGCCACACCTATGAGGGGCCGGATGACATGCCTGCCCACATCAAATCCTCCCTGCTCGGGGTGAGCCTGCTACTGCCGATCCGTGACGGTCAGCTGGCACTTGGCACCTGGCAGGGGATCTGGCTTGGCGAACATCGCGTCGATGGTGGCGCCCGTAAGGTGCTGGTGACCCTGCAGGGTGAGTAATCAGACTGCAACCAGCTGAAAGATGAAGATAAAAAAGAGGGATGGCGCCGAGCCATCCCTCTTTTGTTTCTACGTTGCTGTGAGCCATCTGCCTGCAAGTGGTTCGGCGCTCTTCGTGGCTCAGCCGACCTTGAAGGGGGTCAGCTCGGCCAGCGGGGCGGCGTCCATAAAGGCTTGCGGCTCCTGACCCTGTTTGAAGATCTTGAAATCCTGCTCGCGGGCGCTCCAGTACTCAACGGTATCGCCGCTGATCTGCAGCAGGCTCGCTTCGCGCAGGGCCACCACATATTCGCTCGGGTTGATGGCGCAGAACTCGGCCAGACGCTCGTCGCGGGTCTCGCCCATGTGGCCGCTGATGCTGGCGTCCAGATAGTGCGGGTTGATCTGCAGCGGGAACAGGCCCAGCGCGGGCAGCACGGCTGCGTTGCAGACCGGCATGTCGTTGGTGGTGCGGATGCTCGGGGTCGCCACGTTGCAACCGGCGCTCCAGCCCACATAGGGGACGCCCCGTTCGCGCACGGCACGCTGGATCGGCACGATCAGGCCATTTTCATGCAGCAGCTGATTCAGGCGCCAGGTGTTGCCGCCACTGATAAAGATGGCGTCGGCCTGATTGACGGCCGCGACCGGATCATCGAAGTGATGAATGCTGATGGTCTCGATCCCGAGGCTCTCGGTAAGTTCGTTGGCGCGGGCATCCCAGTCGCTGCGGATCACCGCGTAGGGGATGAGCAGGATGCGCTTGACCTGTTTGCGCGCGAGCAGGCTTTGAACCCGATCGCGGGCCCAGCCGAGCAGACCCGGAAATTCGTTGGCTTTACCGTTGCTAAGCAGAAGCAGTTCCATCAAATCGTTCCTCAAAAAGTGAAAGCGGAGGAGGGAGGGCCACCGGATCCGCCGTGCGGCCGGATGGCAAGAGCGGGCATGCTACCACCATTGGCGCGGTGGTTCTGTGATCGCGAGGCCCATTCAACGGCTATGGATGAGTTATGGATTGATAACTCACTGCCAACTGGTGGATTAATAAGCAGCGCTCCGCTCGCTGCCATCGCCAATAAAAGACCCCGCCGCAGCGGGGTCATGGCAGAGTTAGTCGAGTTTGAGATCGACCCACACCATGCGGTGATCCGAACTGACTCCCTTGGCGATGCCGAGTTTTGCATCATAGACCAGGTGATAACCGGCCTCGAAGCTGGCAGGCCAGAAGACGCCGCTCTTGACCGCGTTGAGGTTGGCGGAGGGGATGAGGTGATCCAGCTGCAGCACGCTGGAGTTGGTGATCCGTTCCGGGTTGGGGCGATTGAGGTTGCGTTTGCAGTCGGCCCCTTTGCTGACACACTCCGGTCCCCCTTCGCTGACCGGGATCAGGGTGCCATTGGTGATGGCCTGATTCATCAGCGGGTTGTTTAGCAAATCCTGAATGGCGGTCAGGTCGCCGTCACCGGTGAGCGGATCGGCGTTGAGATCCCCGGCGATGACGAACTTGGCGTTTTTGGCCAGCCCACCCTTGGTGCCCTTGTCATCGGTCATGTAGTTGAGACCCTTGACGTAGTCGTTCCAGAAGGCGATCTCGGCGCGGTTGTGCTTGACGGTGTGACGCGCCGCGTTGGCAAAGATCGGCGGGGTCGGGTGGGAGATCAGGAAGTGGATCACCTCTTCACCCTTCTCGGTCTTGATCCGTACTGGCACATCGGCGTGGTTCTTGGAGGAGAGCGGGTAATGCTGCCAGGCTGCGTCTGAATACCAGGCATCGCCACACTGGCGGCTGGCCGGGATCTTGACCTTGGGATTGTTGCAGTCATCGATGATGGGATTCTGCTCGCCCGGCATATCCTTCCACTTGAAGTTCTGGAAGGTGCGGATCTGCTTGGTGTCGATGGGGTATTTGGACATTACCGCAAAGGCGTACTGGCCGTGGTAGTTGCCAAAGCCCCAGGCATCGTCGGGGCCGCTGTTGACCTTGCCATCCAGATTGAGGTCATAACCGCTCATCAGGCCGGTGTTGGTGGCGAAATTCTGCATCACCGGATAGCTGATGGCCGTCACCTCTGCGTGCTGGGCGTGGGCCAGATAGTTGTCGTTGAAGGCTTTCAGATCGGCGGTGCTCTCGCCTTTGCCGTCGTTGTCGAACTCGTTGAGCAGGAACACATCCGGGCGGGTTCGCTGGATGATCTCCGCCACGTTGCGGATCTGCTGCACGTTCTTGGCTTTGGTTTCCGTGGCGCCGCTCAGGCTCCCTTCGGCGAGGCGGGCCAGCAGGGCATCCTGCTCGGTGCGGGTCAGTGCCAGCTCACCGGTCAGCATACCGGCGGCAGTGCGGTCAAAAGAGAGGTTGAAGGTGGCAAAACGAACCATGGGATCAGCTGCCTTTGAGTCGTTGTCGCTGTTGCAACCAGCCAGCATCCCGAGGGAGATGGCGGCAGCCAGTAGGGTCTTGTTGATATTCTTCATTGTAATTATTCCGTAGCATCAATGAGTTATGCCTTCTGTGAGGCGGCGTCATTATAAGTAGACGGTGATGCTGCGGGGATTTTGCCTGAGCAAAGTGTGAGGATATTCACACCACATATCTGGCGATGATGAATGTTAGCAGGGCGATATGGGGTGTGAAAAACCGGTTTATATGCTGCAGTTTCCGGGATGAATGGCGCGCTTCCTGCCGTTACCGCACTCTGAGTTTGTCACACCACCATCGGCAGGCCGCTCTCGGGGTGGTGGATCACCTGTGCCGGATAATCATAGAGACGGGCGATGAGCTCAGGGGTGAGCACTTCGGCAGGCGTGCCATCGGCCATCAGCTTGCCCCGCTCCAGCATCACCAGCCGATCGGCATAGCGCGCCGCCAGATTGAGGTCGTGCAGCACCACCAGCACCGCAGTATTGCGGCTGGCGAGGGCGCGCGCCATGGTGAGCAGCTGATGCTGGTATTTCAGATCCAGCGCCGAGGTAGGCTCGTCGAGCAGCAGCAAGCGGGGTTGCTCGGTCGGGGAGGGGGCCTGCCAAATCTGCGCCAGCACCCGGGCAAACTGCACCCGCTGCCGCTCGCCGCCAGAGAGCCCGGGATAGAGCCGCTTGGCCAGATGCTCGACCCCGGCATGGGTCATGGCCGCCGCCACAATCTCGTCACGCCGCGCCGCCGGTTCACTGTGTGGCAGGCGCCCCATGGCGACCACTTCCTCGCAGAGAAAGGGGAAGTTGAGGGAGGAGCTTTGCGGCAATACCCCGAGTCGGTGGGCCAGCTGGCTGCTGTCCCACTGCTGGCGATCCGCGCCAAACAGGGTGATGGAACCCTCATATTCCAGCTCGCCGGTCAGACACTTGAGCAGCGAGCTCTTGCCCGCCCCGTTGGGGCCGAGCAGAGCGGTCAGGGTGCCGCTCTCGAGGTCGAGATCGAGCCCATCCAGGATCTGGCGCTGGCCACGGCGCAGGCTGAGTCGGGTGCAGCTCAACAGGGGGTAGGAGAGTGAGGATGAGAGTGGTTGCATAACAGTCCGTATCACAGAGCGCGGCGGCCTTTTACCAGCAGCCAGATGAAGAAGGGGGCGCCGAGCAGGGCGGTGATGATGCCCACCGGCAGCTCGGCCGGGGCCAGCAGGGTGCGTGCCAGCATATCGGCTGCCAGCAGCAGGGCGGCACCCAGCAGGGCCGAGAGTGGCAGCAACCTGACATGGTTGGGGCCTGCCAGCAGGCGCACCAGATGGGGCACTACCAGTCCGACGAAGCCGATCATCCCCGATACCGCCACCGCCACCCCGACGCCCGCTGCGGTGAGCAGAATCAGGCGGCGCTTGAGGGATTGCACATTGACTCCCAGATGACGAGCCTCTCCTTCCCCCAGCAGCAGGGCGTTGAGGGGATTAGCATCGCGCATAAAGAGCCACAGCAGGGCCGCCAGGGTGAGCAGGGCCAGCGCCACATCGGCCGGTTTGCCTGCCGCCAGCGTTCCCATCTGCCACAGGCTCAGGTTGCGGAGCATCTGATCGTCCGCCAGATAGGTGAGCAGGCCGATCACTGCACCGGAGAGCGCAGTGATGGCGAC
This sequence comes from Aeromonas sp. Y318-3, assembly GCF_027706185.1. Taxonomy (NCBI): domain Bacteria; kingdom Pseudomonadati; phylum Pseudomonadota; class Gammaproteobacteria; order Aeromonadales; family Aeromonadaceae; genus Aeromonas; species Aeromonas sp. Y318-3. Next base: position 226,961 of record NZ_JAPDCN010000007.1, on the reverse strand, counting down.
CCCGGCCAGCAGCATGACGGTGACCGAGGTGCCCCCTTCACGGGTGCCGAGCAGATAGACCAGGGTAGTGGTGAGCGCGCCGCCGAGAAAGGCGAGCAGCGGCAGCAGGCCAACCCCGATGGTGGCTTGCAACTGCTGGCCATATTGTGGGGCAAGAGGGGCCAGCAGCACGATGGCGAGCGCCGCGCCCAGCGCCGCACCGCCGGAGACACCTATGATGCCTGGGTCAGCCAGGGGGTTGCGAAACAGTCCCTGCATCACTGCGCCACAGAGCCCGAGGATCCCCCCCACTGCGATGCAGAGCAGGGTGCGCGGCAGGCGAATTTCCTGAACGATCAGCAGCTTGTGTGACTCAATCCCGCTCTCCTGCCCGGCAAACAGCGCCCGCAGACTCTCACCCAGGGTGAGGGTCATGGGGCCGGTTGCCAGCGAACCGAGCAGCAACAGCGCCAGTGCGGCCGTGGTGAAGGCCAGCAGCCAGGAGAGGGGCAAGCGCATCATGACCCCTGCTTGATCCACTGGGCGATCTGGTTCGCCTGTTGCAGGGAGTTGAGGCTCAGGCCCCCTTGCAGGGCGTGACCGTCTATGGCGTGAATGGCATTGCGCTTGCCAGCCGGGGTAGCGGCCAGGGCGGGTACTTCTGCCAGCACCTTGGCCGGATCGGCATATTGCTGCCAGTCACGACCGCTGACCAGCACCAGATCGGGCTGCATCTCGATGAGGGCTTCGGCGGATACCGGCTTGTAGTTGCGCAACTCGGCGACCGGATTGATGCCGCCTGCCAGCGAGATCAGCGCGCTGGCTGTGGTGTCCCCCCCGGCGATGCTGGTGGGTTGCCCCTTGTGCAGCAGCAGGAAGGCGACCTTGAGCGGTTTGTTCTGTTTGGCTTGCGCCGCCAGCTGATCGGTCTGAGCCTGGATCTCTGCCTTCAGGCGATCGCCAGCGGCTTTATCGCCCAGCAGGCTGGAGAGGGTGTCGATACGCTGGTTGAGGTTGGCGAGAGTCGGCGCGGTATCCAGCACCTCCACCTTGACCCCGGCACGGCGCAGCTGATCCAGGGTCGGGGCCGGGCCCATCTCGTCGCTGCCCACCAGTCGGGTGGGGGAGAGGCTCAGGATACCTTCGGCGGCCAGTGCCCGGTGATAACCCACCTTGGGCAACCCTTTGGGCAAGGGGCTGCTGACATCGGTGGCGATCAGGCTCGATTCACCGCCAAGGGCCAGAATGAGTTCTGTGGTGGCGGGGCCGATACTGACGATACGCTCTTTCTGTCCGTCGGCAGCAACGGCAGAGAAGGGAGAGAGTGAACTGCAGAGCAGGGTGATGGCGAGGGCAAGACGACGGCCCATGCTAACCTCCGAAGGGGTGAATGAAACGGGTGTGCCGCCGAGAATATCAAGGCTTTGGAAAAAATGCACTGATAATGATAGCAATTATCAATTGCATTGGTTTCGGTGCTTTATTAGAGTAGCCGCCATGATAAACAGCGGGACAATATGGTCCCGCAGAGGGAGAAAACATGAGCATTGCACAACGCATTCACGCGCTGCTGGAGCAGGATCCCGGCGCTCATCCGTCCACCCTGGCGGCCCAGCTTGCCATCAGCGAATGGGAGGTGGTTCGCCATCTGCCCGCCGAGCTGGTGACCCTGTTGCCCGCCGATCGCGCACAAGGTCTGCTGGAAGATCTGGCCGACTGGGGCCCGGTGACCACCATCGTCGAATCAGAAGGTTCCATCTTCGAGGTAAAAGCTCCCTTCCCGAAAGGCAAGGACGCTCGCGGCTACTACAACCTGATGGGCCGCGACGGTGAGCTGCATGGTCACCTCAAGCTCGACAACGTGGCGGGGATTGCGCTGGTCAGCAAGCTGTTCATGGGCAAGGAGGGGCACTCCTTCCAGTTCTTCGGTCACTCCGGCCGCTGCATTTTCAAGGTCTATCTGGGTCGCGACGAGAAACGCCAGCTGCTGGCCGATCAGGTCACCCGTTTTATGGCGCTGCGCCACAACTCTCAAGAGGAAGTCAAAGCATGAGTGAACGTCAGGAGCGTCTGCAAAACCGCCTGCAACCGGAGATCCGCGAGTTTCGTGACAGCTGCCGCACCCTGCAGCTCGCCACCGTCGATGGCGAAGGCAATCCCAACGCCAGCTATGCCCCGTTCGTGCTACAGGAAGATGGCTACTATGTGCTGATCTCCGAGATCGCCCGCCACGCCCGCAACCTGCAACAGGTGCCCCGGGTATCCCTGATGCTGATCGAGGATGAGAGCGGTGCCCGCGAGCTGTTTGCCCGCAAGCGCTTGACCTTCGATGCGGTGGCTGAAGTCGTTGCCCGTGACGACGCCCGCTGGAGCAAGGCGGTGGCGGCACTGGAAGGTCGTTTTGGCGAGATCATCAAGGGTCTCTCCAACCTCAAGGATTTCAAACTGTTCCGCCTCAAGCCGGAGCAGGGGCTGTTCGTCAAGGGCTTCGGCCAGGCGTTCGCGGTCTCCGGTGACGAACTGGTGGATTTCGTCCATCTGGTGGAAGGGCACAAGCGCATCGACAACGGTGCCGAGCTCACCAGCCCGGCCGATGCGCCGGTCTGATAATCCCTGTCGACCACGACAGCCGTTATAACAAAACGGGCAGCCACTGGGCTGCCCGTTTTTATTGCGTTATCTCATCCGGCCTGTTCAATCCTGCCAGCTGGCCTTGTTGGGAAAAGCGCGACGATCGGCGTCGGTGGCCGTTTCGTTGCACTCCCCCCGCACCTTCCAGGAGGTCTGGCTCAGCACTATGTAGCCCTGGCGGCAATACTGCTTGGTCGCCAGGGTCTCGGTCAGCAGGTTCTCCTGCAACGCCTCTCGCTGTTCTAGCAGCCGCTGGCTCTGGGCCGCCGAGAGGCCGCGCGGCAAGGTGTCGTTGGGCGCGGCTTCAAAGGTGAAGCGCTTGCTCCCCTCCTCGTTGATGTGGGTCAGAAACAGAGGTTCCGGCCCGTCATACTTCTGTCCGGGCAAGCTGGAGCAGGCCGACAGCAGGGGAACAATCAACAACAGGGTGGCAGACAACAGGCGCACGACAGACTCCAGTGAGAAACGAAGCGAGGCTCGCAGATTAGCACGGCTGCAGGGCGGGTGTTACTGCCAGCAGTTCGTTGGTGGTGAGCAGGGTGACACTGCGCCCCTCCGGCAGGCTAAGGTGGCGCCACATCCAGTGATGGTGCTCGGTGATCTGGGCCGCGCTCAGATGGGGGCGATCAGCGGTGGTGTGACCATCGCTTAATACCAGCACCTCGTACCCATGGGAGGCGGCACTGCGCACCGTGGTATCGACGCAAAAATCGGTGGCGCAGCCACAGAGAATGAGTCGATCGACCGGCTGCTCGGCCAGCAGGAAGGCAAGTTCGGTATCGAGAAAGCTGTCACATGCTGTCTTGCGTACCCGGCTATCTCCTTTGGCCGGTTGCAGCGCACTGTGCAACTGCCAACCCGGGGTGCCCGGTTCCAGTTCGGTACCGGGGGGCGAGTCATGCTGGATATAGATGACCCGTCCCTGTTGCTGTCTGACATGGGCCGCAGCCCGATTGATATTGGCCAGCACCTGCTCCTGGCGGTAACGGGGCTCGTTGAACAAGCCTTGCTGCACATCGATGATCAGTAACACATCCATATTTTACCCGCCGTTTCCTGGAAGATTAGGGTTGCAGCCACTGGCTGCAGTCACGACTGCGGGATTGATGCAGCGCGCCCATATCTTGCTTCATCTCGTCACTGTTTTGCCAGCGCTTAGGCAGCGGCATGATGGTTACCTGCACATCGGCTGCGGGATCTGCAACAGAGGTCTCATCTGTGCGGGGCACGACCAGCGCCACCTTGAGGACAGGATTGCGGCTGGCGATGCGACTGGCGAGCCCAAGCCCCCCCTCGACGTGGAAATTGCCGGCGATATGCATGATCTGCTGGCCCGGGTGCTTGGCGAGATAATCCACCATGCTCTCGGCCATGGTGTCATCCCAGCTGGTTTGGGCGGCGAAGCGGCGGGCGTTGCTGTCGGCGTCGCCGTGGTGCATGGAGGCCATAAATTTTTGGCGATAGGGGTCATCCCCCAGCGTCAGTTGGCGGGCCAGCTGGCTGCGGCGCGACGCGGGCAGTTTGTCGAGCCACTCAGCCCCCTCCTGACCGACACAGCTCACCAGCGGCTTGGGGGCGTTGGCGGCGATCACCGGCATCCGGTGAGTCTTGGCAAACTCCACCAGCGGGCGATAGTCGCTCGGATAGTTGGGCCAGGCGTTGCCTTCGCGGATCAAGGCCGCTTCACCAATCTGGTTCGCCAGATAGGCATCCAGCGTCTTCTGATCGGCGCGGCTGAACTGCTCCATGGAGAGGGCCAATGGCCGACCGTGCTGCTGACCTGCGGTGTAGAGCCCGCTCAACAGGCGCGATTGCAACAGATGCACGGCGGGATGGCTGTGCAGCTCACCCACCAGAATGATGTCGGCGTCGGCAATGCGCGCGATTGCCTGCTCCAGCGTCAGGTCTGCGTCTCCCTCGCCGCTTAGCCGGTAGTCATAGAGCGTCTGCAACTGTGATGACTGGGTCGGTTGGGTGGGGGTGGCACAGGCTGCCAGTAGCAGCGGTAGGGCGAGCAGGGGAAGTCGTCTAATCATGGGATCTCACGGCTGATATGCCCGGATGCCGGTGCATCTCGGGGGCTAATAGAGAATAAGGGCAACACAGGGCGACAGTGTAAAACCAATTTGGTTCAAAACAAATGAGAATGATTTCGTTTCTTGTTGATCTTTGTCGAGAGCCGGGTAATATGCGGCCTGTTTGATAACAGTTCTCAATAAGGATTCGCTGTGACCCATCATAACGCACTCTCTCTGGTTGCCCTCGCCGTGGCGGCCGGTCTCTCCTCCCAGGTCTTTGCTGCCACCCAGAAGGCGGATGAAGTCGTGGTCGTCAGCGGCTCACGGATGGAGCAAAAACTGGAAGATGTCTCCGGTCCCATCTCGGTGATCACCGCCAAGCAGATTGAAGAGCAGGTCGTCACTAATGTCGCCGACCTGTTCCGCTACGAACCCGGTGTGACTGTGCTCGGCGGTCAGGGTGATGCGCAGACCTTCATCATCCGCGGCATGGGTGAAAACCGGGTCAAGGTGGTGCGCGACGGTGTGCGCCAGAATGATGCCTACAGCAAGGGCGGTGTTGGCCAGAGCTACTTCGATACCGACATGATCAAGCAGGTAGAAGTGGCCAAGGGGCCCGCTTCTGCGGCCTACGGCTCCGATGCGCTGGGTGGCGTGATTGCCATCACCACCAAGGATGCCAGCGATTTCCTCAAGGGCAAGGATAGTTATCTGGACGTGACCAGCGGTTACGCCTCAAGCAGCCACCAGAAGATGGCGGGCTTTACCGGCGCCCTGCGCACCGGCGAAGTGGAGAACCTGCTGCGCTACACCTGGCGCGATGGCGGTGTGACCCAGAATTTCGACTCCACCAAGAACGACTTCGATATCGGTACCCACGCCCTGCTGCTCAAGAGCAAGTGGAACCTCTCCGATGAGCAGTTCCTCAAGCTGACCGTTGACTACCTGACCGATGGCGAGGAGCCGGATGCGGTCAAGCTCAACAAGGTCGGTACCGGTACTGCCCGTGTCTTTGATCAGCCCATCACCGACAAGCAGACCGACAACCTATCTGTGGTGCTGGATCACGGCATCGCGCTGAACCAAGGCTGGGCCGATCGGATGGATAGCAAGGTCTACTTCGCCCGCACCAAGCAGACACTGGATCAGTACGCCTCATCCAAGTATCCGGTCAGCCCCGGCAACCCCTATGTGACCAAAAACTCGCTGGATCACAACGTGTTCGATCAGAAGAACATCGGCGCCCAGCTGCAGTTCCACAAGGCGGTCGCCAACCACCGCCTGGCCTGGGGTGCTGAATACGAACACACCGACAACGAACGTACCCGTTACAAGGGGCCGACGACTCCCGGTGATTTTGTCGGCTACAACGAGCTGAGTTTCCCGGCTACCACCAGCGAGCGCAGCGCCCTGTGGGCCTTTGACGAGATCAAGTTTGGCGAGCGCTGGGTACTGACCCCGGGTGCCCGTTATGACTACTACCGGATGACCCCGGACAACGATCCGGCCTACACAGGCGACAAGCTGCACAAGTTCTCCGAAGGGGAGTTGTCACCCAAGCTGGGTCTGGTGTTCAAGGCCCACGAGGCGGCCAACCTGTTCGCCCAGTACAGCCACGGTTTCAAGGCCCCCATGTATGACAGCGCCTTCTCCACCCTGAACCATCAGGCGTACGGCTATCGCATCGAGCCCAACCCGAACCTCAATCCGGAGAGCAGCGACGGCATCGATCTCGGCGTACGTGGCAGCAGCAATGGCTTCAGCTATGAAGTAGCCAGCTTCTACAACAAGTTTGAAGACTTCATCGAGATGGTTGAAGTGGGCAAAGAGGGGAGAACCGCTGTCTACCAGTACCAGAACCTGAGCAAGGCGACCACCAAAGGGGTCGAAGCCAAGGCGGATTACTGGCTCAACGACATCGTCAATGTATGGGGCAACCTCGCCTACATCGAAGGTAAGGATGGGGATGGCAACTACATCAACAGCCTGAGCCCGCTCAATGGCTCGATCGGTGTGCGTCTGGAACAGTCCCAATGGAACTTCAACACCGCGCTGCGCTTTGCTGACGACATGGACAAAGTCCGTAAAGACAGCAAAGGCAACGATTATGTGAAGAGCGCCGGTTGGGGTGTGGTGGATATGTACGCCCAGTTCAACCCGATGACCGACCTGCAGCTCAACGTCGGGGTCTTCAACCTGTTTGACAAGGAGTACACCAGCTACGAGCGCATCGCCGGTCGTGCCGAGGGCTCCGATAACAGCATGATGACCGAACCGGGCCGCAACCTGAGTGCACGGGTCAAATACGTATTCTAAAGAGCAAACAACAGACGCAGATGATCAAAGGGGCTTCGGCCCCTTTTTTGTCGCCGCCATGTTGTGACGATGGAGCAGAGCAAATGTTTGCCTAAAAAAGAAACCCGCCATGGGCGGGTGGAAGGATTGCAACACTAACCAGGAGGAGGTGTTACCAAGTAGACTTCGCATCTTCGGTAATAGTTCAATTTTATTGAAGTTTTTTAGTTTTCTGCGCAGGGTTTCCATCGGGATCTGCGGGGGAGGATGGGTTATCATTCTGCTCCCGTCATCCGGTTGCAGAGGATCTATGCCCGCGTTTTCCTGGTTAGCGCTCTTTTTCGGCGCCTTCTATTTTGTCTACGGTGCTTACTTGCCGTTCTGGTCGCTCTGGCTGGAGGGGGTGGGCGTCAGCGCCGAGATGATTGGTCTCCTGCTGGGGGCGGGGATGGCGATCCGCTTTGCCGGCAACCTGATGGTGATGGGGCAGATCAAGGGGGCGGGCCATCTGCTGCCGGTTACCCGCTTGCTCTCCCTGCTCAGTCTGCTGGCCTTTCTCGGCTTCTATCTCAGTCATAACCTCTGGTGGCTGGTGGGCTTGACCCTGCTGGCGAACTTTATCTATCCGACCCTGATGCCGGTGGGAGAGGCGCTGGCGACCCGCATGGTGGTGCAGGCGCACCTCGATTACGGCAAGGTGCGGCTGTGCGGCTCCTTTGCCTTTATCGTTGCCTCTACCCTGGTGGGGGCGCTGGTGGGCAACTTCGGTAGCGACTGGATTTTGCACACCATGGTGGCGGGGCTGGTGCTGATGCTGCTGCTCAGCTGGCTGCCGCTCTATCCGGCGCCACAGGATAGTCAGGGCGAGCGCGCCAAGGCGTCCTTGCTGGCAACCCTGCGCAGCGCGCCGGTGCGTCGCTTCCTGCTGCTGACCGCTCTGCTGCAGGGGAGCCACGCCGCCTATTACGGTTTCAGCGCCATCTACTGGAAGGCACAAGGGTATAGCGGCACCATCATCGGCTATCTCTGGGCGCTCGGGGTAGTGGCGGAGATCTGCATGTTCGCCGCCGACAAGCGTTTCCTGCAACGCTTTGGCGCCCAGAGTCTCTTTATCGCCGGTGCCATCGGTTGTGTGGTGCGTTGGGTATTGCTGGGGGCCTCGACCGAGTTGTGGGTACTGGTGCTGGGGCAGTTGCTCCACTCGGTCACCTTTGGCATGAGTCATCTCGGGGCTGTGCGTTTCATGACTCGCCAGCTGCCCGCCGAGCAGTTGATCCCGACTCAGGCGCTCTATGCGGCCCTTGGCCTCGGCATGACGGTGGCGGCCCTGATGGCGCTCTGCGGCGTGCTGTTCGAGCCTCTCGGCGGTGGCATCTTCTTCCTGATGGTGCTGGTGGTCTTGCCGGTCTTCTTCCTGCGGCTGCGCCCCTTTGCGCCGTCTGCGCAGGAGAGGGCTCCAGCCTGATATTTGTCTATTTCACCTAACAAAAGGGAGAGCCATGGCTCTCCCTTTTTCGTTACTGCGGTTTGTGGCGCTACTGCTGCTCGCCAAGATAGAGGCGGCTGAGACGGCGCCAGGTATCCGAGCCGATGGTGCCGGCAAGCAGCTCATTGGATGCGGCATCAAAGCGGCCATCCGGCAGCCAGCTCAGTTGGGGCAGCAGTTGCGCCAGCGTCACGTCATTGTGCTGCAGCTCCCGCTCCAGCGCTTCCCAGAAGGCGCTCCCCTTGACGTAAAAGAGCGGGTAGTAGGAGCGATCGCCCGCCAGCACCTCGCGAGCTGCCCGATAGAGGCCGCTCTCGCTATGAGGTAGCAGTTTGCCCCGCTCGGCCAGCTCGTTGACCGCTGTGACCTGATGCAGCCGAAAGCGGCGCAGCGCCTTGATGGCGAGGTACTCGGCGAGGCTCTCGTTGACCCAGGTGGGTTGTGGCGCAGTATGGCGAGCGCTGAGGATATGCACCGCCTCGTGGGCCGAGGTGCGCAGCAGGCGCAAGGGGGCCTGTGGCGTCGGCTTGCCAGCCTCGGTGGGGTAGTTGGCGACAAACACCTGATCCCCAGCTGCGCCGCCAAGGGATCGGGTCGCCACATCCCGCCCCAGCCACACCAGTTGCCACGGGTGAGTGGGCGGATCCACATCGAGCTGGAAGGCCAGATAGTCGATGATCTCATTCAGTTGCTGCTGCAAGGCCGGCAGATCGAACTGGTTGGCGGTCTCGTCATGGCTCAGCACCAGCCGCGGATCCGGCTTGGTAACGGGCACAGTGTCCAGACCAAACGGCAGGATCAGCGGCGGCTGGTTGACATCCGGCAGTGGTTGGCAGCTGCCATCCGGCAGACAAACCTTTCCTTGGCGACTCCCCATCTGGCGCACAAAGTTACCCCACTCGGTCAATAGCCACTGATTGGGTGCGAACAGAAGCGACTGTTGGGCCGAGGCATCAGCACCCTCTGCCGGAGCCGGTGTGAGCGTGATCTGCCAGCCGATCTCCTTGCAGGAGAAGGGCTGGTTGAGGGCAACCGGCTCGTTGTTTGCAAGGCAGACCAGCGCGGGGGAAGCCGGTGTGGCACTGCCCGGCAACTGACGAGCGGGGAGCAGGGTAAAGGGAGGCTTGCCCTGCATGGTGAGGCGCACTTGCAGCACATTGGCGCTGGCGCCCTGCTCGATAAGATAGCGGGGGCCGTTCGCGTCATTGCCAGCGCAGGCCCACAGCGGCAGCAGCCAGAGGGCAAACAGGGTGATATGACGACTCATAAGGGGGTTAGCGCTCCTGCTCGTAGCCCAGCAGATCGCCGGGCTGGCATTTGAGTTCACGGCAGATGGCCTCCAGGGTGGAGAAGCGCACCGCCTTGGCGTGGCCATTCTTGAGGATCGAGAGGTTGGCCTCGGTGATGTCGATGCGCTGGGCCAGCTCGCGGGCGGTCATTTTACGCTCGGCCAGCAGGGCATCGAGTCGGATGATAATGGGCATAGGATCCTCACACCGTCAGCTGCTGTTCATCGGCCAGCAGTTTGGCCTCGCGCATGACCAGTGCCAGCGCCAGTACGATCAGTCCCGCCAGCAGTACCCGGAAATCTGAGGTACTCAGCGCTATGGTACCGAGTACTTCCGGGCCTCTCATGGTGAGCACCGTATCCAGCAAGGGGGTCAGGATCAATTCGACCAGGAAGGTTGTACAGAGCAGCAGTCCGATCTGCCGATAGCGGCGGATCTGCTCGAAGGTGAAGAGCAGACCGGCGCGGTAGCCACGAAACAGCTGGCGCAGTTGCCAGAGCATCATCATAAAGACCAGATCCGGCAACAGCTGCACCAGGGTGCCGAGCAGCCGGGTGGAGAAGTGAAGGGGATAGTCGGCAGGATTGATGCCGGGGCGGCTCAAGATGGTGTTGAGCTTTTCCTGCAGAAAATCGGCACCACCGAAGGGGGTCCACACCTCCAGCAAGGTGATCAAAGGGGTCGCCAGCAGTGCCAGCAGCAGCAGCCATTCGATCAGCATGCTCGAGCGTTCGAGTTTGTTGGAGATCATCTCATTCCTCACTGTGATGGTTTTATCTGAAAGGTAAAGTTTATCGTTTATCAATATTCACACCGGTAATGTTTATTGTTTTACGATATGCAGTCAAGATAAAACTTATTGAAAAACGATAATTTCAATCTGTCCGAAGGGGATGACTTTTGGCTGCAGCCTCTCTAGACTGGCGAGGCTGTATACAAAAACTCAACATGGACAAGGAGTTATCGATGCACCAGGGATGGCTGCTGATCGGATTGTCGCTCACCTATCTGGGGCTGCTGTTTCTGATCGCCTTCGTGGCGGACAAGCACAAACGGCACCGTCTCAAGGGGCAACCGCTGCTCTACAGCCTGTCGCTGGCGGTCTACTGCACCTCCTGGACTTTCTTCGGCACCGTGGGGCAGGCGAGTGAATCGCCATGGTCGCCGGTGCCCATCTACCTTGGCCCCATGCTGGTCTTTCTGTTTGGCTGGCGGCTGCTGGCTCGCCTCATTCTGGTGGCCAAGCGCGAGCACATCACCTCCATCGCCGACTTTATCGCTGCCCGTTACGGCAAATCCCAGCGGCTCGCCATGGTGATCGCCCTCATCGCCATCATGGGGATCCTCCCCTATCTGGTGTTGCAGCTCAAAGCCATCGTCACCGGGCTGGATCTGCTGATGGTCAACAGCGGCGGCATCAGCCCGACCAGCAATACCAGTGAGCTGGCGCTCGGGGTCACTCTGCTGCTGGCGCTGTTCAGCATCCTGTTCGGTACCCGCCATCTCGATGCCACCGAGCACCACAGGGGGATGGTGGTGGCCATCGCCTTCGAGTCGGTGGTCAAGTTGCTGGCCTTTATCGCGGTGGGGGGCTTCGCTCTCTGGCTGATCTTGAGCAAACCCGGCGAAGCTCACGAGCAGGTGACCCGCGACTTCTTTGCGCAGGTGGTGGCGGTGAGCCCCGGCAACCTGCTGGAGCTTGCCATCTATACGGTGCTGGCGATGTGCGCCGTTATCTGCCTGCCGCGCCAGTTTCATGTGACTGTGGTGGAGAACAATCAGGGGCAGGATCTTCACTGGGCGCGCTGGATCTTCCCGCTTTACCTGTTCGTGATGGGGCTCTTTATCTGGCCGCTGGCGCTGGCGGGCAAGCAGTGGGTGGGTGCCGATATGGCCTCCGACACCTATGTGATCAGTTTGCCGATGGCCCTCGGTTTCGATGGCATGGCGATGTTGGCGTTTCTCGGCGGCACTTCGGCGGCCACCGGCATGGTGATCGTCTGCACCATCGCGTTGGCGATCATGGTGAGCAACGATCTGGTGCTGCCGGTGTTGCTGCGCCGCTTCTGGCGGCAGGGGCGCGACGAGCGGCTGGTAAGGCTGCTGTTGCAGGTGCGCCGTGGTGCCATCCTGCTGATCTTGCTGGCGGCCTGGGGGCTTTACCTCTGGCTCGGCGATCTCACCAGCCTTTCCCGTATCGGCTATCTCTCCTTTGGCGCGGTGGCCCAGTTTGCGCCGGCCCTGCTGCTCGGCCTCTACTGGCGTCACGGCAATCGCAAGGGGGTTTATCTTGGGTTGAGCCTCGGGGTGAGCCTCTGGTTCGTCACCCTGCTGGTGGAGAGCGGGCTGCTGGCCGGTTCACCGCTGGCCGAACTGTTGGCGCCGCCGGACTGGCCTGCGTTTCGCGAGCTGAGTCTCGGGGCCTGGTGCATCTTCCTGAGTCTGCTCTTCAACCTGCTCGGCTATGTAGCCGGTTCTCTGCTGTCGCGACCTGCGGTGAGCGAGCGGCTGCAGGCGGCCAACTTTGTCGGCAAGCCGAGCCGCGATACCGCTGCCCTCTATCAGGCGCGGGTCTCGGTCAAGGAGCTGGAGATGCTGGCGGCCCGCTTTGTCGGCTCAAGCCGGGTCAAGCGTGCCTTTGGTCGTTTCGCCGGTGAGCGGGGCGGCACCCTGGCGCCCCAGATGCAGGCCTCGGCCGAGCTGATTGCCCACACCGAGCGGCTGCTGGCGGGGGTGTTTGGTACCTCGTCAGCGCGGCTGGTGCTTGCCTCTGCCCTGCAGGGACGTAACATGCAGCTCGAGGAGATCGCCACCATAGTCGATGAGGCCTCCGACGTGTTTCGCTTCAACCGCGGCCTGCTGCAGGGGGCGATCGAGCATATCGGGCAGGGGATCTCGGTGGTGGACAGGGAGCTTCGGCTGGTGGCCTGGAACCGCCGCTACATCGAGCTGTTCCACTATCCGCCGGGGCTTATTCAGGCAGGGCGTCCCATCGAGGAGATCATTCGCTACAACGCCCAGCAGGGGCTCTGTGGCCCCGGTGATATCGAGGATCACGTGGCGCGGCGGGTTGCCTTTATGAAGCGCGGCAGCGCCCATATCTCGGCGCGGGAGCGCCCGGACGGGCGGGTGATCGAGATGCAGGGCAACCCCATGCCCGCCGGCGGTTTTGTCATGACCTTTACCGACATCACGCCGTTTCGCGATGCGGAGCGGGTGCTGCGCGAAGCGAACGAACATCTGGAGGCACGGGTGGCCGAGCGCACCCGTGAGCTCTCCGAACTCAACCGCCAGCTGCTGTTGGTGAACCAGCAGGTGGAGCGGGCCAATCAATCCAAGAGCCGTTTTCTGGCGGCGGTCAGCCACGATCTGACCCAGCCCCTCAATGCCGCCAAGCTGTTTACCTCCTCCCTGCTGGAGATGTTGCCCGATGCTGGCGAGCAGGCCCGCATCGCCCGCCATATCGATGATGCGCTGGGGGCGACCGAGGATCTCATCACCGATCTGCTCGATATCTCGCGGCTCGAAGCGGGCAAGTTCAAGGCCAAGAAGCTCGACTTTGCCCTGTGCGATCTGCTCGACAACCTCAAGGCGGAGTTTGGCGTGCTGGCGCAGGCGGGGGGGATCCACTTCTCGGTGGTGGAGAGCAAGCACGCGGTGCACAGCGATGTGCGGCTGCTGCGCCGGGTGTTGCAGAACTTCCTCACCAATGCGTTTCGCTACAACCCGGGGGGCCGGGTGCTGCTTGGTTGCCGCCGGATGGGGGAGAAGATCCGCATCGAGGTATGGGACAACGGCCCCGGTATCCCGCAGGACAAGCAGGAGGCTATTTTTGACGAGTTCTCCCGTCTCGATCACTCCCGCACCGCCAAGGAGCAGGGGCTGGGTCTGGGGCTTGCCATCGCCCGCGGCATCTCGCAGGTGCTCGGTCATCAGCTCACATTGCAGAGCTGGCCGGGCAAGGGATCGGTCTTTGCGGTGACCCTCAATCTGGCGACCCGGCCGGTCACGGCCCATCAGCTGGCGGCGCCGGTGGTGCGTGACAGCCAGCTGGAAGGGGTAGCCGTGCTCTGTATCGACAACGAGCGGGACATTCTGACCGCCATGAGCACCCTGCTCGGCCGTTGGGGCTGCGAGGTGCGCTGCGCCGTCGATCTGGCCGAAGCCGAGGCCCTGGTGGCAGAGGGGTTTGTGCCGCGGCTGGTGCTCTCCGACTACCACCTCGATGATGGCAAGACCGGGTTGGAGGCGCTCGCTGTCCTGCAACAGGTGTGTGGCGACGAGCTGGGAGGGATCATCATCAGTGCCGATCGCAAGAGCGAGCTGCAGGCGCAGATCCGCGAGCGGGGGTATGGCTACATCAGCAAACCGGTCAAACCACTCAAACTGCGGGCTCTGATGAACAGTCTGCTGCTGCGCTAGCCACATCCGGGGCGGCTAGCCGTGAACCGACTCACAAAACCGTGCAATGGTCCTGTGGCCCGTGGTCATGGATAAATGCCGAAAACAGAGATTTATTGGCGAAGATCTCTTCATCTCCCTGCGCAATCGCCGCCAGTTACAGTATTGGCTTGCCACTGTCGGTCAACGCCGACAGTGGCAGACCGGATTGGCTCACTCTATAGTCGGGATGCGATTTTTTGCATCGCAAATGAAGTAACCGAAGGGCAAACCGATCGCAAGATCGGGACGCAAAGCTTCCGGTCCAGGGATGAGCCGTACTTGAGATAGCGGGGCCACCACAGGTTGTTGTGCACCTTTGCCAAGAGGCCGCACTGCCGTCTGCGTTACCTGTCAGGGCGTAGCCCTTTTCGTTGCCAACATAACGAAATAGGGAAATAAAATAATGCTAAGTCCAAAGCCTACCATGCTGGCCCTCGCGGTCGGTCTGTGCTGCGCCTCGTCCGCTTATGCTGCGGCGCCCGGCAAGCCGACCATCGGATGGGGCCCCACCAAGTTTTCCATCGTTGAAGTCGATCAGGCAGCCACTGCCTACAACAATCTGGTCAGGGTAAAGGATGCCGCCGATGTGGAGGTGAACTGGAACCTCTGGAGCGGCGATCTGGGCCAGAGTGCCAAGGTACTGCTCAATGGTCAGGAGGTGTGGTCCGGCCCCTCGGCCGCGGCGGGCAGCGCCAAATTCAAGGTGAAGAAAGGGGGGCGCTACCAGATGCAGGTGGCGCTGTGCAACGCCGATGGCTGTACCCTCTCTGATGCCAAGGAGATCGTGGTCGCCGATACTGACGGCAGTCATCTGGTGCCACTCAAGGCGCCGCTGCAGGAGAACAACAAACCCTACGCCAACAAGTCCGGCAAGGTGGTCGGTACTTACTACGTGGAGTGGGGGGTCTATGGCCGCAAGTTTACGGTGGACAAGATCCCGGCCCAGAACCTGACCCATATCCTCTATGGTTTCACCCCCATCTGCGGCGGGGATGGCCTCAACGACAGCCTCAAGGAGATCGAAGGGAGCTTCCAGGCGCTGCAACGGGCGTGTGCCGGCCGGGCCGACTTCAAGGTGGCGATGCACGATCCCTGGGCCGCCATCCAGATGCCGCAAGGCAACCTCACCGCCCATGACGAGCCCTACAAGGGCAACTTTGGCGCCCTGATGGCGCTCAAGCAGGCCTATCCGAACCTCAAGATCCTCCCCTCGGTCGGCGGCTGGACCCTCTCTGATCCCTTCTATTTCCTCGGTGACAAAACCAAGCGCGACGTGTTCGTCGGCTCGGTGAAAGAGTTCCTGCAGACCTGGAAGTTCTTCGACGGTGTGGATATCGACTGGGAGTACCCAGGCGGACAGGGTGCCAACCCGAAACTGGGCAGCCCGAGTGATGGTGCCACTTATGTGGCCCTGATGAAGGAGCTGCGGGCCATGCTCGACGAGCTGGAGGCCGAGACCGGTCGCCAGTATGAGCTCACTTCCGCCATTGGGGCGGGGGGCGACAAGATCCAGGATGTGGACTACAAGGCGGCCCAGCCCTACATGGACCACATCTTCATGATGACCTACGACTACAACGGTGCCTGGAGCAACACCGAGCTGGGCCACCAGACCAACCTCTATGCGGCGAGCTGGGATCCCGATACCAAGTACACCACCGACAAGGCGGTCAATCAGCTGCTGGCGCAGGGGGTTGAGCCGGGCAAGCTGGTGGTTGGTGCCGCCATGTATGGCCGTGGCTGGACCGGGGTGAGCGGTTATCAGGGCAACAACCCCTTCACCGGCAAGGCGACCGGCAAGGTGAAAGGCACCTGGGAGGACGGGGTGGTGGATTACCGCGACATCGTCAACAACCGGATGGGGGCGGGCTGGGAGAAGGGCTACGACGAGGTGGCCGAGGCTCCCTATCTGTTCAAGGCGGCGACCGGCGATCTCATCACCTATGACAACGATCGCTCGGTCAAGGCCAAGGGGCAGTATGTGCTGGCCAACAAGCTCGGTGGCCTCTTCTCCTGGGAGATCGATGCCGACAACGGCGACATCCTCAACGCCATGCACGAGGGGTTGGGCCACGGCAGTGGCGTCACGCCACCGGCCAACAAGCCGCCGCTGGCCAACGCGGGCAGTGACCTCAAGGTGACCGGCCCGACCGAGGTGACGCTGGATGGGTCGGCCTCCCACGATCCGGAAAACAGCGCGCTCAACTACAGCTGGAAGCAGATCTCCGGCCCGCAGGCTGCCCTGCTTGATGCTACTCAGGCCAAGGCCCGGGTTGTACTCGATGCCGTGTCCGCCGACATCAATCTGGTGTTCGAGCTGACGGTGACCGATGACCAGCAGTTGAGTGCCAAGGATCAGGTGGTGGTGACCAACAAGGCGCCGCAGGCCAATCTGGCGCCTGTGGTGAGTGTACCTGCCACGGCCTCTGTGGAGGCGGGCAAGCAGGTGACTATTAAGGCGACCGCCTCTGATCCGAACGATGATCCGTTGACCTATCAGTGGAGTGTGCCGGCAGGCATCACCGCAACGGGTCAGAACAGCGCCACCCTGGTGGTGACCGGCCCGAACGTCACCAGCGATACCGGCTATGACCTGAGCGTCATCGTCTCCGACGGCGGGCTGGATGCCAGCGCGGCAACCCGTCTGACGGTCAAACCGGCCAGCAGCGGCGGTGGTTGCACGGCGACCGATCCGGATGCGGCCAACTGGCCAGTTTGGAAAGCGGCAAGCACCTATAACAGCGGCGACAAGGTGAGCCATAACCAGCTGGTGTGGCAGGCCAAGTACTGGACCCAGGGCAACGAGCCGAGCCGCACTGCGGATCAGTGGCTGCTGGTGAGCAAGGTGCAACTGGGTTGGGATGCCAATGTGGCCTACAACGGTGGCGAGCTCACCACCCATAACGGCCGTCAGTGGAAGGCGCAGTACTGGACCAAGGGCAATGAGCCCGGCAAACACGACGTCTGGCAGGATGTGGGGGCCGCCAGCTGTAAATAAGCATTGAATGGTGGCGGGGCATGCCAGTCATGCCCCGTTTTTTCTCCCCGCTTCGCCACATTCTGGCGGGTCTGCCAATCGGTTTCCCCCAGCTTCTCTCGTGTCCCTGCAAAGTGCTCACTCTTGCCTAGTGATTAATGCTCTCCCCGATAGCTGGCATCTGTGCCGCACGCTGCTCTTTGTGGTGCCGCTTGTGTTGGTACATGTCCGCATCGGCCTTGGCAAACGCGGCGGCAAAGTCGCCGCGATAGGGGGCCATCCCCATGCTGCACGAGATAGTCGGAGAGGCGCTGGCCAGCATGGTCGTCAGCCTGGCCATCGCCTGTTGCAGCTCGGTCGGTGTCAGAGTGGTGAGCAGCACAAACTCATCCCCGCCAAAGCGGGCGGCAATCACCCCCTGACCGAAGTGCTGGCGTATGCCATCTGCGATAAGGCGCAGGGCCTGATCACCCGCCAAATGGCCACTGCTGTCGTTGAGCTGTTTGAGATTATCCATGTCGATCAGCAGCAGGGTGCCTTCCGGCTGTGCTTGCAGAGCGAGTTCGAATTGCTGGCGATTGGCGAGCCCGGTCAGCTGGTCGGTATTGGCCAGCTGATAGATGCGGCGGGACTGCTGATAGATGGTGATGGCGTGGCGAATATCCCGCGCCAGGATCGCCATCAGGTGGCTGTCGTAGCGGGTAAAGGCATGACGTTTGCTGCTGTCCATATTGATCATGCCGTAGAGCTGACCATCGATATGGATCGGGGTCGCCAGCGTGGCCTGGATGGGCAGGTCGGTGCAGTTGACCAGCAGCTCTCTGTCCAGTTCGGACAGGGGCATGGTGGCATTTATCTTCGACAGGTCGTTGATCAGCAGTGTTTTGTTGCAGCGCCCCTGAGTCAGCTTGTACTGAAAGGTGTGCTCCAGCGGCAGATTGATCCGCCGCAGTTTCACCAGATCCATGCCGATGGCCGCTTCATACCTCAACATGCCTGTGCCCGGCAGTAGCTTGATCAGGCAGCCCATCTCGGCTCCCGGGATCAACATCACGGCTCGTCTGAGCAGATCCTCCAGAAAGGCCTCTTCGGTCTGGTATTGCGCCGAGTTGCGGGCCAGTTCGGCGGTGGTTTCGTTGATCTTGAGCGCCTCACTCAGATGCTGCCACTGGCGGTGCAGATGGTAGCGGTAGTGGCGATAGAGCCAGAAGGTGCAGATAAGGTAGCTCTGGACTAGCAAGGTGCTGGCAAGCGGCGCCCTTTGCCAGCCATTGAGGCTGTTGATAAGCCAGATCATCCCGGCCAGTGGCAAGGCATAAATCGTCAAACGAACAAATTTGTCGTATCTGGATAACCGGGTGCGTGAGGGCAATTCGCTGGGCATGAAGACACCTGCTGGCCATGCAAAGCGGCGATTATAAATTCATTAGTTGCGATACAGATGGGTCTTTTGTCGCATATTGTTCTTACTCATTGATTTTTCTCAATTTGGTGTGATGCAGATCAAAAAAATGGTGTGAGGTATCTGGTTGGAGGTGATGAGATTATGTCTGCATATCCGGCTGTTTTTTAAACATTAATTTCTTGAAAGTGGGTAATTGTCGGGGTTGGAAACCGGTGGGCTGGCAATGGTCCGATTTGCTTACTTATCAGAATTACCCTACAGTCAATCGGCGATTATTTATCGCCAGAAATAACGTTGTGACAAGGGCAAACCGATTGAAAAGTCGGGACGCAAAGCTTCCGGTCTAAGGGTCAAGACGACCTAGGATAGCGGGGCCACCACAGTAGAATGCAGGCTGCCTTTGCCAAGGGGTGGCCGTTTTTGTGTCACCTGTCGTGTTGCGTTGCCCTTTCGTTTTTCCCATAACGAAACGAAAAGGAAAGCAATATGCTAAGTCCAAAACCTGCACTGCTGGCCATGATGGTCGGCACCCTGCTCGCCTCCTCCGCCGCTTATGCGGCGGCTCCCGGCAAACCCGCCATCGGTTGGGGCCCCACCAAGTTTGCCATCGTCGAAGTCAGCCAGTCCGCGACCGCTTATAACGAGCTGGTCAAGGTGAAGAATGGCGCCGATGTGACCGTCACCTGGAATATCTGGAACGGCGATATTGGCCAGAGTGCCAAGGTGCTGCTGGATGGCAAGGAAGTCTGGTCCGGTCCCTCTTCCGCCGCGGGTACCGCCACCTTCAAGGTGCACAAGGGGGGCCGCTATCAGATGCAGGTCGCGCTGTGCAACGGCGATGGCTGTACCCTGTCTGATGCCAAGGAGATCGTGGTCGCCGATACCGATGGCAGCCACCTTGCGCCGCTCAAGCCTACCCTGCAGGAGAATAACAAACCCTATGTCAACAAGTCCGGCAAGGTGGTCGGTACCTACTATGTGGAGTGGGGGGTCTATGATCGCAACTTCACCGTGGACAAGTTGCCGGCCCAAAACCTGACCCATATCCTCTATGGCTTCACCCCGATCTGTGGCGGTGATGGCCTCAACGACAGCCTCAAAGAGATTGCCGGCAGCTTCCAGGCGCTGCAACGTGCCTGTGCCGGGCGCAAGGATTTCCAGGTCGCCATTCACGATCCCTGGGCCGCGCTGCAAAAAGGGCAGGGGTCACTGGTCGCCTGGGATGAGCCCTACAAGGGCAACTTCGGTAATCTGATGGCCCTCAAACAGGCCTATCCTGACCTGAAGATCCTCCCCTCCGTCGGTGGCTGGACCCTCTCCGACCCCTTCTTCTTCATGCATGACAAGGCCAAGCGTGACGTGTTCGTCGCCTCGGTCAAGGAGTTTCTGCAGACCTGGAAGTTCTTCGACGGTGTCGACATCGACTATGAGTTCCCGGGCGGCGACGGTGCCAACCCCAATCTGGGGGACAAGACCAAAGATGGTGAAACCTATGTGCTGATCATGAAGGATCTGCGCGCCATGCTCGACGAGCTGGAGGCCGAGACCGGTCGCACCTATCAGCTCACCTCCGCCATCGGTGCCGGTTACGACAAGATTGAGGATGTGGATTACAAGGCTGCCCAGCAGTACATGGACCACCTCTTCGTGATGAGTTACGACTACAACGGTGCCTGGAGCAATACCTCCCTGGGTCATCAGGCCAACCTCTATCAGGCTACCAACGGCTCGGCCAACAAGCGCTACAACACTGATGCAGCGGTGCAGCAACTGCTGGCGCAAGGGGTCGACTCGGAAAAGCTGGTGATCGGTGCCGCCGCCTACGGTCGCGGCTGGAAAGGGGTGAGCGGATATCAGGGCAACGATCCCTTCACCGGCACCGCCACCGGCAAGATAAAGGGCACCTGGGAAGATGGCGTGCTGGATTATCGCCACATCGTCAACAGCCACATGGGCGCAGGCTGGGAGTACAACTACGACGAGACTGCCGAAGCGGCCACCCTGTTCAAGCCCTCCACCGGCGAGCTGATCACCTATGACGACGAGCGCTCGGTCAAGGCGAAAGGCCAATACGTGCTGGCCAACAAGCTGGGCGGGCTCTTCTCCTGGGAGATCGATGCCGACAACGGCGACATCCTCAACGCCATGCATGAAGGTCTCGGCCACGGTGAAGGGGTCACTCCGCCAGCCAACAAGCCGCCAGTAGCCAACGCGGGCAGCGATGTGGCGGTGACCGGCCCGGCTACCCTGATGCTGGATGGCTCAGCCTCCCACGACCCGGAAAATGGCGCCCTCACCTATAGCTGGAAGCAGGTCTCCGGCCCGCAGGCTGCCCTGCTAGATGCCACTCAGGCCAAGGCCCGTGTTGTACTCGATGCCGTGTCCGCCGACATCAATCTGGTGTTCGAGCTGACGGTGACCGATGACCATCAACTGACCGCCAGGGATCAGGTGGTGGTGACCAACAAGGCGCCGCAGCCCAACCTGCCTCCGGTGGTCACTCTGCCTGCCAGCGTCAAGGTGGAAGAGGGCAAGCAGGTGACCATCACTGCCAAGGCATCCGACCCCAACGACGACGAGCTGATCTATCAATGGCAAGTGCCTGCCGGTATCACGGCGACCGGCCAGAACAGCGCCACCCTGGTGGTCACCGGCCCGGCGGTGGATGTCGAAACCGGTTATGACCTCTCTGTGACCGTCTCCGATGGCGCACTCGATGCCAACGCGGCCACCCGTCTCACCGTCACGCCAATCAACGAAGGTGGTGAGGGTGGCTCTTGCAACACCACAGATCCGGAAGCAGCCAACGTTCCCGCATGGCAGGCCAGCAAGGTCTACAACGGCGGTGACAAGGTGAGCCATAACCAGCTGGTATGGCGTGCCAAGTACTGGACTCAGGGTAATGAGCCGAGCCGCGCCGCCGATCAGTGGGCGCTGGTGAGTCAGGTTGAGCTGGGCTGGAACGCAGCCGTTGCCTACAACGGCGGGGATCTCACCAACCACAACGGCCGTCAGTGGAAGGCCAAGTGGTGGACTCAAGGCAATGAGCCGGGCAAGCACGATGTCTGGCTGGATATCGGGGCAGCAAGCTGTAACTGAGGCCTCTTCACCGATGACGGGGCATGGCGACATGCCCCTCATTCCCGGTAGCAATATGAACGAGAACCCGACAATGACCACAAATGTGACCCGAATCGCTGCCCTCATCATGGCAACCCTGGCGGCTGGCCCCCTGTCTGCCGCCACCTCGCCCCTGATATTCAATGAGACGACACCGCAAAGCGATCTGGCGGGTAGCCTGGCTGCCAGCGTGCAGTTTGCCCAGAGCCAGATCCTGCCGTCCCATCCCAAAGAGGGGGATCGCCAACCCATCCTGACCAGCCTGCGCAAGAGCCTGCTGCTGGTGCAACCGCTCCAGGCCGACGGGGTGACCCCCATGACAGTGGAGGCCCGCGACGGCAGCGGCAAGCTGCTTGGCACCCTGACCTTGTCACCGCCATCGGCGCTGCCCGAGACGGTCTACCACCTCGCGGGGGTTCCCGAAGGCGGAGTGAGCTTCGTCCCGGAGAGCGGCAGCAGTGCCATCATCAGCAGCAGTGCTGATTTGGCCAAACTGAGCGACAAGAGCGGCGCTTTCCTCAAGGATCGGCTGACCGGGCGCGCGCTGGTGGAGATCCAGACCGCCGACGGCCGCTGGGTTCGGGATATCTACCTGCCCGTGAGCCCGGAGCTGGAGGGCAAGATGGTGCGGATCCGCTCCAGCGCCGGTTATAACTCGACGGCCTTCTATGGCGAGCGGCAGGTGACGATCTCCCGTGGCCAGACCCTGCAGTTCAAGTTTGCCAATGGGCAGTGGTTCCGCGAGGGGGAGCTGGAGAACAACCGCATCACCTATGCAGCGGATACCTGGAGCGGCGAGCTGCCTGCCGAGTGGATCCAGCCCGGACTGAACCTCTCCGTTCGTCAGGGCAATCTCAGTGGTGAACTGCGTGACATCAAGGTCGGCGCCCCCGGCGAGCTGCTGCTGCACACCATCGACATCGGCATGCTCACCACACCACGGGATCGCTTTGCCTTTGCCAATGACAAGGAGGCCCATCGCGAATACTTCCAGACCATTCCGGCCAGCCGGTTGCTCGTCAGTCAGTATGCACCGCTCTCCCTGCCTGAGGTGATGCTGCCCAATGGCACCCTGCTGACCGATTTTGACCCGAGCGAGGGGGGTTGGCATGGCGGCACCATGCGTCAGCGCATCGGCAAGGAGCTTATCTCCCACGGCATCGACAATGCCAACTACGGCATCAACAGCAGTGCCGGTGAAGGGGAAGGAAGCCATCCCTTTGTGGTGGCCCAACTGACGGCGCACAACAGCCGCGGCAAATATGCCAATGGGGTTCAGGTGCACGGTGGCTCCGGTGGCGGTGGTATCGTCACGCTGGATGATTCGCTGGGCAACGAGTTCAGCCACGAAGTAGGCCACAACTTCGGCCTTGGCCACTATGTGGATGGCTTCCGAGGCTCGGTTCACCGCAGTGCCGATCAGCTCAACTCCAGCTGGGGCTGGGACAGTGACAAACACCGTTTCATCCCAAACTTCTCGCCGACCCGCACCAATGAGGATGCCTGTCTGGATGGCCAGTGCCAGCCACCGTTCGATGGCCGCAAGTTTGGCTACGATGCGATGGCGGGCGGCAGCCCTCTCTCCGGTACCAACCGTTTCACCCTCTATACCCCCAATTCCGCCGCCATCATTCAGCGCTTCCTGGAGAGCAAGGCGGTGTTCGATGCCAACTCGGCAACCGGCTTTAGCAAGTGGAACAGTGCGACGGCCATGATGGAGCCCTATCAGCATACAATCGAGGGGATCGAGAAGGTCGATGCCCCCATGGATGCCCTGAGCGAGGCCGGACTGAGTGCCCTGCTGGCGGATTACGGTTTGGTCAGGGTCGCCATGTGGGATGGTCGCTGGACCCGTGATATCCGGGTGCCGATTGCCTCTGCGGACAACCGTGGGCGCAGTCTGACCATCGATCACGGGGCCGGTTACAACAGTCGCCTCTTTATCAACGGCAAGGAAATTGTGGTGAACCGGGGCTTCAAGAAGAGCTTCACCTCGGATGGCCAGAGCTGGGTGGAGGTCTCCCCCATTGATACCAAGGTTGCGCGCAAGCCCGAGCAGTTCGGCGTGCCGGTGACCACCCTGGTGGGCTATTACGATCCGCAAGGAGCCCTGCGCAGCTACATCTATCCGGCTCTGCACGGCGCCTACGGCTTCACCTATCCGGATGACAGCAACACCCTGTCCGGCAATGACTGCCAGTTGCAGGTGGAGACCCGCGATGGTCTGCAGCGCTTCAGGCTGGCCAATCACAGAGCGGCCAGCAGCGTCATGAACAAGTTCCACATCAACCTGCCCACCGCCAGCGAGCCCGGCCGCGCCACCATCCAGTGCCGTGGCCAGACACTGGTACAGCAGAGCTTGCTGCCACCGCAGCAGATCCTCTCCTTTACCGTCAACGGGCGGCCGCTGGAGCAGGGCGTGGTGGAGAACCAGCCTCCGGTGGTGACCGTACCAGCGCAGCTTGGCGGCATCGGCGGTGAGTGGCTGACCATCACTGCCGAGGCGAGGGATCCCGAGGGCGATGCGCTGAGCTACCGCTGGCACTTCCCGGCGGGCTGGCAGGTGGAAGGCGAGACCAGTGCAAACCTTCGTTTGCTGCCGCCGGCAGTCACCACCAGCGAGCAGCATGAGCTGAGTGTGAGCGTCTCGGACGGGGTACATCAGAGCGAAGGGCGCGTCGTGCTGACGCTGGCGCCCGTGGTCGACGGCTCTTGCAACACCACAGATCCGGAAGCGGCGAATGTTCCCGCATGGCAGGCCAGCAAGGTCTACAACGGTGGCGACAAGGTGAGCCACAACCAGCTGGTATGGCGTGCCAAGTACTGGACTCAGGGCAATGAACCGAGCCGCGCCGCCGATCAGTGGGCGCTGGCGAGTCAGGTTGAGCTGGGCTGGAGCGCTACCGTTGCCTACAACGGCGGGGAGCTGACCAACCACAACGGCCGTCAGTGGAAGGCCAAGTGGTGGACTCAAGGCAGCGAGCCGGGCAAGCACGATGTCTGGCTGGATGTCGGGGCGGCAAGCTGCCCCTAGGTTGAGTCCATGATGAAGATGGCGGAGCCTGTTCAGGCGGGCTCTGCCTTTTGCCACAAAACCATAGAGAGCAACAATAATGAAAAAAAACCGCATCACCCTTCTGCTTGCCGGCATGATGCTGAGCGGCCACCTGTGGGCGGCCGAGGCATACGACATCAACAAATCCTATCCGGGCGGCAGCCAGGTCAATTACAACGGCCAGGTTTTCGAGGCCAAGTGGTGGGTCAACCCGGGTCAGACTCCCGGCATGGCGGCCGCCAATGAGTGGGATACCCCGTGGAAGCTGATCGGCGAAGGGGATGTGACCCCGCCGGACACCGGCGGCGATGACAAGCCCAATCCGCCGACACCTACCCCGCCGGATGGCAGCACCACCCCCGTCTATATGAGCCAGGCCGAGCTGGATGCCAAAGAGAAGGCGCTGACCGACTTCCCGGCGATGGAAGCGGTCAAGGCCTCCATCGCTACCCGGGACAATCTGGTAGTCGAGGCGGTGCAGCCGGGTCGTGCCGACAACCCGGGCAACGTCAAGCGGGTCGAAAGCCTGCTGAGCGAGAGCCAGTTCAACTACCTCTTCCCGCTACGCGCCCCCGAGTACACCTATCGTGGCCTGTTGCAGGCGGCGGCCAAGTTCCCGGCCCTGTGCAGCGATTACAGCGACGGCCGCGATGCTGACGCCATCTGCCGCAAGACTCTGGCGACCATGTTCGCTCACTTCGCTCAAGAGACCGGCGGCCATGAAAACTGGCGCCCGGAAGCCGAGTGGCGTCAGGCGCTGGTCTACGTGCGCGAGATGGGATGGAATGAGACCATGCGCGGCGGTTACAACGCCGAGTGCAGCCCGGATGTGTGGCAGGGTCAGCAGTGGCCGTGCGGCACCTTCGATAATGGCGAGTTCAAGAGCTACTTTGGCCGCGGCGCCAAGCAACTCTCTTACAACTACAACTACGGCCCCTTCTCCGAGGCGATGTTCGGCACTGTGCGCACCCTGCTCGACCGCCCCGATCTGGTGGCCGACACCTGGCTGAACCTCGCCAGTGCGGTGTTCTTCTATACCTATCCGCAGCCGCCCAAGCCCTCCATGCTCCATGTCATCGATGGCACCTGGCAGCCAAACGAGCACGACAAACAGAACGGTCTGGTGCCGGGCTTCGGGGTCACCACCCAGATCATCAACGGCGGGGTGGAGTGCGGTGGTCCGGTCGAGCATGCCCAGTCCCAGAACCGCATCAACTACTACCGCGAGTTTGCCAACTACCTCGGGGTGGCGGTGCCATCCGACGAAGTGCTGGGTTGCAAGAACATGAAGGTGTTTGACGACAATGGCGCCGGTGCCTTGCCCATCTATTGGGAGCAGGACTGGAGCTATGTGGCAGAGAACCCCAACGGCGGCAAGAGTTACTCGTGCAAGCTGGTGGGCTACCAGACCCGTTTCAGTGCCTTCAAGGCAGGGGATTACAGCCGCTGTGTTCAGCACTTCTATCCGGAGGTGGTGATCGAGGATAACGGCGGTGGCACCAACCTGCCGCCGGTGGCCAATATCACCGGCCCGGCGCAGGCCGAAGGTGGCAGCAAGGTAACCCTCTCCGGCCAGCACTCCAGCGATCCGGAAGGCAAGCCGCTGACTTATGCCTGGATTATTCCGGCCGGTGCCTCTGCCCCGGCTCTGGATCAGGTAACGCTGGAGTTGACTCTGCCCAAGCCGGCCAGCGATACCAAGCTGGAGATCAAACTGACGGTCACAGATGAAGGTAATCTGAGCCGCAGCACTACCCATAGCCTGCTGGTGAAAGGGGAGGAGGGGGGCGTAACGCCGCCTGACTATCCGGCCTACAAAGAGGGGACTCCCTACAAGGCGGGCGAGCGGGTCAGTAACGGCGGTGCCAGCTACGAGTGCAAACCGCACCCCTACACCGGTTGGTGCGCAGGTGCTGCCTGGGCCTATGAGCCGGGCAAGGGTACGGCCTGGGCCGATGCCTGGATCAAGCTCTGAGCCGTTTCAGGGTTACAAGGCTTACCGACAAGCCTGCGCACTATTTGGTGTAATCACAGTCTGGAGCAATAAAAGATGGGGCCTGCGGGCCCCATTCTTGTTTGGTGGAGTTCAGGTTTGGCCGTGGAACATCTGGCCCGGACAGGACAGCGCCTCGAGAGGGCTGTGTGATGATGTGTGTTGTAGTTTTATTACTTTTTCCGTGAAAGGCTTTCAGCAATTATTTGCCGTAGCGGAAGTAGTATTCACGGGTGGAGGGGGCATAGGCATCTTTCTCTACAACGCCGTTCTTGGTGGTTGCACCGCGCAGGTGGAACAGGACTGCCAGATTCTCAAACATGGTTTACCTCATCGCTCTGTCATTTATGGTTATGGGGTGTGACCTGGGTCACGGTTTGATCCTATGGTCATTTGTGAGCCAGATCAACTTTCCGTGTTGTAAATTTACAAAAATCATGGAAAGGGTTTTCAAATGCAATGCCCTTTATGGAAAGGCTTTCCCGAGGTGACGGGGGAGAAGCTGACGATCAGCCTGCAAAAGATGCCTGAGAGCGGGGGCGTTGCACGGGGAAAGAGGCTTGCTGCACGGCCTCTCCTTTATAGGTGCTTGAGCCGATTTGTGACATAAAACAGAGAGATAGCACGCGTCTTGCTGGTAAAAACAGCGAACTGCTGCAATTTTGACTAAACGAATCAGTCGCGGTTATTTTAGGGTTGACAGCAAAGCGGGTGATGCCTATCATGCGCCTCCGTTGCCGGAGATAACTTCGTCAGCACCGAGGTGAGTTGGGGTTATAGCTCAGCTGGGAGAGCGCTTGCATGGCATGCAAGAGGTCCGCGGTTCGATCCCGCGTAGCTCCACCAAATTCTTGTTAAAAGAAACAAAAAGGCCACCGCATCGCGGTGGCCTTTTTGTTTTCTCCATCATTTATTTTCTCCATACGCCCGCGCCTTTCATTTGTAAATCCAATGACCTGAATGAAAAAGCCCGCGAGAGTCACGGGCTTTGGTTGCACTATTCAAATGCGCCTGTGGTTAACGGCGACGTCGCCAGGCCAGCGGTAACAGGGCCAGCAGGCCGAGTCCCAGTGCACCACCGCCTGAGGAGGTGTCCGGTTTGGTGGCATCGCTCTCCAGTCTCAGGTCGACGATGATGGGATCATGGTCAGAGGCACTGAAGGGGTTGTCAGACTTGAGCAGGGAGCCGGTGTACTGGCTGCCGTATTCGAACAGGGAGCTCTCGAAGGAGTTGATGTGCCAGTCGGCGACACCTGCCACCTTGCTGGCCAGCGCCGGGTTGGCGAGGGCATAGTCCAGGGTGCCCAGCTCCCCGTCGTAGCTGTAGGAGATGGCTTTCTCCTTGTTGAATTTGACGTTGAGATCGATCAGGCCGTAGCTGCGAGTCACTTCGCGACCGAGCTGTTCATAGGACTGATCACCGATAAAGGTGTGGGAGGCTGATACGATCTTCCGCTCGCTGGTGGCCGGGTTGTAGTCGGTCAGTACCCGGATCGGATCTTCCTTGGCGTAGGAGTTGAAGTCGCCCACCAACAGCACCTGGCCCGGCAGTTTGCTGACCGCCTCACCCAGCACCTTGGCGGCAGAGACCCGGAACTCGGTGCACTTGCCTTGCAGGTCGGCCGGTTCTGTCTTGCCATCGCCATTTTCGTAGCAGCCTGACCCCTTGGATTTGAGGTGGTTGACCACCAGTGTCAGCGGCTCCTTGCTCTTGGCGAGGGTGAAGGTCTGAACCAGTGAGTCGCGCTGACCGGCTGTCTTGGCCACACCACCAGTGGTGTAGCGCTGCTCCGGCAGCTTGATGACGCTGGCATCTCCGCTGGGGGTGAGCAGGGCAGGACGGTAGATCATCGCCACCATGATGGCGTCGCCGCCGAAGAACTTGCCATCGGTAAGGGCAGTGACCGGCAGACGCACATAGGCGTAGTGTTTGCTCGCATCCTTTTGCTGTTCGTTGAGGCGGGTCACCAGATTGTGGAGTGCCGAGTTATCCTCGAAGCCGTTGTTCTCCATCTCCATCAGGCCAAGCAGATCGGCATCCATTGCGGTAATGGCATTGACGATCTTGGTGCGCTGCTTCTCGAACTCGGGCTGGCTCTTGGCACCCCGGTTGCAACCTTTGGCGTTGTCGGCATCCGCCTGATCCTTGCACAGGATATTGAGTGCGCCGCCAATGCTGGAGTGGCTGGTGAAGTAGTTGAGTACGTTGAAGCTGCCGATCCGCAGATCGCTGCCAGCGAGGCGAGCCGGCGCGTCTTGACGATCCTCTTCAGGGCTGCGCAGCAGGGCGCCGGCAGTCAGGGTGACATCGCTCGGTACCACCAGACGGAACGCATCCTTGTTGTATACGATCACCCCCTCCAGCCCGGTCAGTTGATCACCGATGCGCAGATATCCCTGATCGGCATCCCAGCTCGGGAACCAGGGCAGTACGCCATCCGGTACTTTGTTGTTATCGGACTCTACCACCAGACGGTTGCTGCTATTTTGGGTGGCTAGTGCGACAGCGTCCGCACTGTTGGCAACATGAAGTTGGGTCGGTTTGATCAGCGGGGTTTTGTGGGCCAACTCTACGTTGTTGCGATAGACCTTGTAGTCGAAGCCGTAGTTGCGGGTCAGGTGCAGGTCACTGCTGCTGTCGAGACGTACCCGCATCCCTTCGTGGCGATTGAGCGCTTGCGCCAGCGTCTCCCCTTCATTGACCTGCAGTACGCTGGTCGGCACATTCAGCCCTTGTGCGGTGACTTGCAGGCGGGCTTTGCTGGATTCGAAGGTGGGCTTGAGCTGGGTGCCGCCGTAATACTCCTCGACCTTGGCTTCGAGGCAGAGTTCAGACCCCGGTTTGATGTCTTTATATTTGGTCGCGAAGTCCTTGTCGTTCAGATAGACAAAGATGCCATCAGAGGTGGCCGGATTGCCATCGCCCACCGGGTCGGTCAGATAGAACCCCTTGGTCAGGCTTTGGCCCAGCGTCGTCACGATACCGCGAACGTTGAAGGTGCCCGGGCTGATTTTGCCGGTCACATTGCCGTTCTTGTCGGTCACGGTCTGGGTGGCCAGCGCGCTGGCGGAGCCTGTGCCCTGAATGGTCGGGATGGGGGTGAGTTGAGCCGGATCGGACGGGCAGACAAATGCCGCATGGGCGCCTGAGGATGCAAGTGCCAGCCCCACGGCCAGCGACAGCAGGGTACGAGTACCTTTCATAGGTGTTCCTTTTTTATTTTTGCCAGTGATTCCATAGCCTTGGCTCGTTGACCAAGGGCGCGCATTGTCACATTTCTGGCATGTCATACCAGTGAGCCAACGCACATTAAACGAATCTGGGAAGATGAGGAAAAGCGTTTTTATGATCCCAGTAACAGTATGATTTTTTTGATAATTCAATCAATTCTAACCCTGTGATCATGACGCTTTCGTGGCAGGGGATAATTCTCTTTGAGAATAAAGATTGAGGGGATCTTGTCGCCTTCCTATACTGGGTTCGTTCCTCACGGAACCCAGGTAAAGGGCAAACCGGCAGTGATGTCGGGGCGCAATGCTTCCGGTCTCGATCGTGGATCCAGATAGCGGGGTTTCCCTGGGTGAGGGGTGGTTTTTGTGGCAGGTCCATTGCCAGTTGTCTGCGCCCATCATGCAGGTTGCGATTGTTCTTTGCCTTGGTGACCAATGCCAAGACAAAACAAGGAAGATAACAATATGCAACAGCTCTTCAGACCCAGCAGGCTTGCCATGCTGGTCGCCCTTGCGGCTGCGCCCGCCTGGGCTCAGGCCGCTTATCCCGCCTATAAATCCGGTACTGCCTACAAGGCTGGCGATATCGTCAGCAACGTCGGTGCCCTCTACGAGTGCAAAGAATTCCCCTATTCAGGCTGGTGCGGGGCATCCCCCTATCACTATGAGCCGGGGGTAGGTGTGGTCTGGGCAGATGCCTGGAAGCCCTATGGTGGCGAGGTGCCTCCTCCTGCGATCGGCGTAGCCATCAGCTCACCGGCTGCCGGTTCCAGTTTTAATGAAGGAGCCAGCGTGGCGCTGGCAGTGACCCTGAGTGGCCCGGTAACGGCGTTGGCCAAGGTGGAATATCTTGTCGACGGCACGCTGGTTGCCACGGCGAGCGCCTCCCCCTGGAGTGCCAGCTGGAGCGCCGCCGGAGTGGGGGTCCATACCCTCAAAGCTCGCGCGCTGGATAAAGATGGCAAGGTGCTGAGCGAAGCGGATTCCAGCTTCAACGTCGCCGCCGTGGTCGCGCCAGAGGCGCCCAAGGCGAGCATCAGCAGCCCGGCCAGCGGCGCCAAGGTGACGCTGGGTCGCAGTGTGGCGGTGAGCGGTAACGTCACCGATGCCAACAACGATGTGGCCAAAGTCGAGCTCTATGTCGACGGCAAGAAGGTGGGCGAAGATACCACTGCCCCCTGGCAGGTGAACTGGACACCGGATGCCAAAGGCAGTGCCGCCCTCAAGCTGGTGGCCACTGACAAGACCAATCTGAGCGGCGAGTCGGCGGCGGTGACCGTCAATGTCGAGGAGGCCGCGCTGCCGCCCACCGGTGGCAACCTCTCTTGTGACATTCGCCAGATCTATCGTCCGGATGGTTACGAGTGCATGGGGGATGACCATGCCCGTCGGGTCATCGGCTACTTCACCTCCTGGCGCACCGGCAAGAACGGCCTGCCTGCCTATCTGGTGAGCGATATTCCATGGAACAAGATCACCCACATCAACTACGCCTTCGCGGCGGTGGATGAGCAGAGCCACACCATCAAGGTGGACGATGCAGCCACCAAGATGACCTGGGATGGCGTGCCGGGTGCCGAGATGGATCCTGAATTTGCCTACAAGGGCCACTTCAACCTGTTGTCGAAGTACAAGAAGCAGTATCCGGACGTGAAGACCCTCATCTCGGTCGGGGGCTGGGCCGATACGCGCGGTTTCTACACTGCCACTACCAAGGGTGACTGCTCGGTCAATACTGCCGGTATCAACACCCTGGCTGACTCGGCGGTGAGCTTTATCCGCCAGTACGGCTTTGATGGGGTCGATATCGACTACGAATACCCCACCTCGATGAAGGATGCGGGCAATCCCAACGACTTCCCGCTCTCCAACCAGTGCCGGGCCAAGCTGTTTGCCAACTACGAGGTGCTGATGAAGACCTTGCGGGCGCGGCTCGACAACGCCGGTAACGAAGATGGCCGCAAGTATATGCTGACCATCGCCTCACCGGCCTCGGCCTATCTGCTGCGCGGGATGGAGAACTTCCAGGTCACCCAGTATCTCGACTACGTCAACCTGATGACCTATGACTTCCACGGCGCCTGGAACCACTTTGTCGGTCACAACGCGGCCCTGTTCGACAACAATGCTGACCCCGAGCTCTCCCATTGGGGCGTCTATACCCAGACCCAGTTTGGCGGTATCGGTTACCTCAACGCCGCCTGGTCTGCCCACTACTTCCGCGGTGCGCTGGCGGCTGGCAAGATCAACGTTGGCGTGCCCTATTACACCCGCGGTTGGCAGGGGGTAAGCGGTGGCAGTCACGGGCTGGGTGGCAAGGCAGCCCTGCCGAGCCAGAACGAGTGCCAGCCGGGCACTGGTGGCAGCACCATTCCGTGCGGCAACGGGGCGGTCGGCATCGACAACATCTGGCATGATCTCGACAAGAACGGCAAGGAGATCGGCGGTGGCGCCGTGCCCATGTGGCATGCCAAGAACCTGGAGAATGCGGCCAGCCTCGGCATCACCACATTGCCAAGTTATGGCACTGCCTGGGGTCTGGATCCCAACAATCCGGCTCACGTGATGCAGGGCAAGTATGTGCGTTACTACGATGACAAGGCCCACGCGCCCTGGCTGTGGAACGAAGAGAAGAAGGTGTTCCTCTCAACCGAAGATGAAGAGTCCATGGGCCACAAGCTGGACTACATCATCAAGCGCGGTCTGGGTGGCGTGATGTTCTGGGAGATGGCGGGTGACTACGCCTTCGATCCGGCCAAGAACGAGTACGGCATGGGCAGCACCCTGACCACCTTGGCTTACGAGAAGTTTGCCAAGGCAACTCCGTACAACACCAAGCAAAACGATCTGGCCGCGCCGAGCGCCCAGCTCGACATCCAGGTCAGCCTCTCCGGCTTCAAGGAAGGGGACTCCAACTACCCGATCAACCCGAAACTCAATCTGGTCAACAAGTCGACCCAGACCATTCCGGGCGGCGCGCGCATCGAGTTTCTGGTGCCCACTTCCACCTCTGACACCATCACGGATCAGAGTGGCATGGGGCTGAAAGTGGTGGAGAGCGGTGGCAACGACAATTCGGAAGGCATTGCCAATGAGAAGGACTTCCACAAGGTCGCCATGAACCTGCCGGGTTGGCAGACTCTGGCACCGGGGGCCGAGATTGAAGTCGCCATGACCTACTACCTGCCCGCCGCTGGCGTGCCGAGCGGTATGCGCATCATCAGCGGCAGCCAGACCATTGGTCTCAAGGCCGAGTTCCCGACCTTGCCGGAGGCCGTGCTGGGCTCGGGTGGCGGTGAGAATCCGGGCACCAGCTGCAGCAGCCAGAACGTCAATCCGGCGGCCTACAAGGCCTATCCGAGCTGGCCACAGGGGGATCATGCCAATGGCGGCGATCGCATCACCCATAACAAGGTAGTGTGGCAGGCGAACTGGTGGACCAGCAGCGAGCCCAAGGCAACCGATGGCAGCTGGAAGTCTGTCTGTAGCTATTGATTTTAAAATCAATGAGATAAGTGAGGCTTCGGCCTCACTTTTTTTGTCTGGTTGGTCGCTCTGGTTGAAAATGCGCCTGCCTTTCCTGGCGGGCAGCCTCTATAATAGAGTCGATTAATAATCAGATGGATATCAGCGTATGGCGAGTATATTGGATTCCGTTGATCAACGAACTCAACTGGTGGGTGAAAACCGCCTCGAGTTGTTGATGTTTCGTCTCGGCACCCGTCAGATGTTCGCCATCAACGTCTTCAAGGTACGGGAAGTGGTCAAGTTGCCCCATCTGAGCAAGATGCCGGGCTCCCATCACAATATCAGCGGGGTGGCCAATATCCGTGGTACCTCGATCCCGGTGATCAACCTGCGCAGCGCCATCGGCATGCGCCCCATGCCCATCGACAGTGAATCCAACCTCATTATCACCGAGTACAACCGCACCATTCAGGGTTTTCTGGTGGGGCAGGTGGCCAACATCGTCAACATGACCTGGAAGGACATTCTGCCACCGCCGCGCTCTGCCGGGCGCGCCAACTACCTCACCGCCATCACCCGCATTCCCGAAGATGGGGTGGATCAGATCGTCGAGATCATCGATGTAGAGAAGGTGCTGGCGGAGATCATCACCTATGACATCCGGATCTCTGAAGAGGTGCTGGATCGGGAGATCCTGCCCGAGATGCATGGCCGCAAAGTGCTGATCGTCGATGATTCCAGCACCGCCCGCAATCTGGTGCGCGAGACCCTGGGCCAGCTTGGGCTTGAGGTGATCGAGTGTCAGGATGGTTTGCAGGCGCTGACCCTGCTCAAGGGGTGGTGCGATGCTGGCAAGAAGGTGACTGACGAGATCCTGCTGATGATCACCGATGCCGAAATGCCGGAGATGGACGGCTACCGCCTGACCCACGAGGTGCGCAGCGATCCGCGCATGTCCGATCTCTTTATCACCCTCAATACTTCACTCAGTGGCAATTTCAACGAGGCCATGGTCAAGAAAGTTGGTTGTGACCGCTTTATCTCCAAATTCCAGCCCGACTTGCTGGTCGGCGTGGCCCAGGAGCGGCTGCGTCAGGTGCTGGAAAGCTGAGAAGCTGCCTGCCGGTTATGCTAAATCAGTAACAAAACATCCCGCTTCGGCGGGATGTTTTGTTACTGGGTATTGGCGATGGATTGGTTGAATCAAGGTGCCACGCAGAGATCGTCGACCATTCAAAACATCCGATTTTGGCGGGATATTTTGTTATGGGATATTGGTGATAGATGGCGGGCTTATTGGCTGAGCAGCGGCTCCATAAAGCGTGCGACTTTATCGCGGATTTGGGGCTGGGCCGCCGGGGTGGGATGAATACCATCGTTCATCATAAGTTCAGGGCGCAGCGCAATATCATCCATAAAGAAGGGCAGCAGCGGCAGATCGTTAGCCTGGGCCAACTCGGGAAAGATCTGTTCGAACTGGCGCAGATAGCGGGCACCGTAGTTGCGGGGCAGCTGGATTTGGGTCAACACCACGCGGGTCTGCTGCTCCTTGGCGAGCGCGATCATGCTGGCCAGATTCTGGCGGGTAATGGTCGGTGCGAAGCCGCGCAGGCCATCGTTGCCCCCCAGTTCGATCAGCAGCCAGTCCGGCTTGTGCTCCTTCAGCAGAGCGGGCAGACGGGCCAGCGCCCCTTGTGTCGTTTCACCGCTGATGCTGGCATTGAGCAGGGTGTGTTTGCCCCCCTCCTCCTGCCATTTCTGGCTGAGCAGGGCGGGCCAGCTCTGCTCAACCTGCATCTGATAGCCGGCGCTCAGGCTATCTCCCAGCACCAGCAGGGTCTGGGCCTGAGCCGACGAGAGCAGGCTGCCGAGGCCAACAAACAAGGCAAACAGAATACGCACCATCAATTCAACTCCCGCTATGGATTGTCATCAAGGGATTGGAACAAAGGATACAGAGCATGAGTTCAACCCCCATTATTGTCGTCAAGGGCCTCGGCAAATCGGTTCGCCTCGGCCAGGAAAGCCTCACCATCCTTGAAGGGATCGATCTGCAAGTCAATAGCGGCGAGACGGTGGCACTGGTCGGCGCCTCCGGCTCCGGCAAGTCCACCCTGCTGGGGCTGCTGGCCGGGCTCGATCTGCCGAGTCAGGGGGAGATCGAAATCCTCGGCAAATCCTTGGGCGAGCTGGATGAAGAGGGGCGGGCCAGATTGCGCGCCGAGCAGATCGGCTTTGTGTTCCAGTCGTTCCTGCTGCTCCCGACCATGACGGCGCTGGAGAATGTGATGCTGCCCGCCGAGCTGCGCGGCGAGCGTGATTGCGAACCAAGAGCTCGCGATCTGCTGGCCGCGGTCGGGCTTGGCGAGCGGTTACACCATCTGCCGCCACGGCTTTCCGGCGGTGAGCAGCAGCGGGTGGCCATCGCCCGCGCCTTTATGACCCGTCCAAGCCTGCTGCTGGCGGACGAGCCGACCGGCAACCTCGACAGCAAGACCGGCGAGAAGGTGATCGAGCTGCTGTTTGAACTCAATCGCAAGCACGGCACCACGCTAGTGGTAGTGACCCATGACCATCAGCTGGCCGAGCGTTGCCAGCGGCAACTGGTCATGACGGCGGGTCGGCTGGATCGCGAGGTGGCCCATGATGTGGTGTAACGGGGTGAGCAGCGGATCTGGCGGGAGATGCAAGGGATGATGCAGTGGCGATTGGGATGGCGACTGCTGCGCCGGGAAGGTTTCAGCGGCGAGCTGCGCTGGTTTGTGCTGGCGCTAGCGCTTAGCGTGGCGTGTGTCTTGAGTGTGGCATTGGTGGCGGATCGGCTCGATGCCGGACTCAAGGCGTCGGGCCGCGACTTTATCGGAGCGGATCGGGTGCTGCGCACCGCCGCCGCCCTGCCGGATGGCTGGCTGGCCCGAGCGAAACAGGATGGCTTGGCGGTGCAGACCACCGTCAGCTTCAACAGCATGCTGTTTCACGGCGACGCGCTGCAGCTTGCCTCCATTCGGGCGGTGCCCGACGGTTTCCCCTTCTACGGCAAACTCACTCTGGAACCTGCCCGCGCCCCGGCTCCCGGCGAGATCTGGCTCTCCGCCCGGGTGATGCAGCTGCTTAAGGCCAAAACGGGGGATGAGCTGGAGGTGGGCAATACGGTGCTCAAGGTGGCGGGCTTGCTTGGCGAGGAGCCGGATCAGGGCTTCAGCCCCTTCCTGCTGGCGCCGCGGGCGCTGATCCACAGTGCCGATATCGAGGCGACCGGTGCCCTGCTTCCCGGTAGCCGCCAGCAGTGGCGCTATCTGTTCAAGGGGCCGAGAGAGGCGCTGGCCCGTTACGAGCAATGGTTGTTGCCGCAATTGCAGGCCGGACAGAAGTGGATCAAACCGGATGACAGCGAATCCCAAGTGGGTCGCTCGCTGGCCAATGCCGAGCGTTTCTTCCGGCTTGCCTCGCTAAGCGGAGTGTTGCTGGGGGCGTTGGCGATGGGCATCGCGGTGCGCCACTTTGCAGAGCGCCAGACCAATATGGTGGCGCTGCTCAAGACGCTGGGGGCATCCCGTCGCTCGCTCTGGCAACTGATGGGAACCCTGCTGCTGTCGTTGACGCTGATCGGTGCGTTGCTGGGTCTGGTGGCGGGCACCGTCATGCAGTGGATCACCTTGCAACTGCTGGGGGACCTGCTGCCGCCGGATCTGCCGCCCCCCTCCTGGCGCCCCTTTGCGCTGGGGGTGGCGGTGGCGCTCTTTATCGCTCTGCTGCTCGCTTTTGTGCCCTTCTTGCGGCTGCTGAAAGTGCCGCCGCTGCGAGTATTGCGCCGGGAGCTGGAGGCGGGTATTCCCCCCTGGCTGGCCCTGCCGGTCGGCCTGTTCGGGCTGTTTGCGCTGGTCTGGGGCTTTACCGCCGATGTGCGGCTGGCGCTGGGTCTGGTGGGGGGCATGGGCTTGCTGATGGGGCTGCTGGCCCTGCTGGCGGCGCTGATGTTGCGGCTGGGAGCAAAAGTGAGCGGGCCTCATGCCTTGCGGTTGGCGCTGGCCCACCTGTCGCGCGAGCGCAGCAGTGGCCTGTTTCAGCTGGCGGGCTTTGCGTTGGCGCTGATGCTGTTTGGCTTGCTCTGGGCGGCCCGGGTCGATCTGCTGGATGAGTTTTCGGCACGTCTCCCCGTCGATGCGCCCAACCGTTTTCTGGTCAATGTGGCCGAGAACGAGCGGGAGGGGATCCTGAGCGAGCTGGCGGCAGCCGGGGCCACCACTTCCGATTTCTATCCCATGGTGCGTGGCAGGCTGACCCATATCGCCGGTGAGGCGGTGGGCGAGGGGGCCAGCAGTGGTCGTGAAGGGGTCGATCGGGAGCTCAACTTCACTACCACAACAACCCTGCCAATAGACAACAAGCTGGTGGCCGGTAAATGGCTCGCTGGCCCCGGCGAGGTGTCGGTGGATAGCGAACTGGCCAAGCGGCTCGATATCAAGCTGGGGGACATGCTCGCCTTTACCATCGAGGGGCGCAGCTTTGGCGCCAGGGTCACCAGTCTGCGCAGCATCAAGTGGGACAATATGCGTCCCAACTTCTACATGATCTTCTCCGAGGATCTGCTGGCACCCTTCTCCCGAACCTGGCTTGGCAGCTACCGGCTGCCCGAGGCGGGGCGCACTGCCGAGGTGGAGTTGATCCGCCGCCACCCCACGGTGAGTCTTATCGATGTGGATGACCTGATTGCGCGGCTCACTCAGGTATCGGAGCAGGTGAGCCGGGCGCTGGCGCTGATGCTGGGGCTGGTGACAGTGGCCGCGCTGCTGGTGCTGCTGACCCAGACCCAGGCCAGCATGGCTCAGCGTCGGCGCGAGCTGCTGCTGATGCGCACTCTGGGTGCCAGCAGCGATCTGCTCAGGAAGATGCTGCGCTGGGAGCTGGTGGCCAGTGGTGCGCTGGCGGGGTTCTGTGCCGCCATGGTGGTGGAGCTCTGCTCTTTTGGCCTTCAGTGGTGGTGGTTCGAGGGGCAGTGGCAGTTCCACTGGGCTATCTGGCTCGGCCTGCCGACACTGGGGGCACTGCTGGTGACGCTGGCGGGGCAGGGGATGCAGCGTCAGCTGCTGGCTGGCACCCTGAGCGATCGGCTGCGAGGGCTGGGTCAGGGGTTGTTGTAATCCCGCCAGCGCGAGCCGATGCACACAAGGCGCAATAGCGCAGCCACAATAAGCAAGCAGCCCGGCCATTGGCCGGGCTGCTTGCTATATGAGGTGCTGACGAGTGGACGCAGCGAGCAGGTGTGATTTAGCGGGGCTCGCGCAGCAGATTGGTGAGGGCGCTCGGCAGCTCGGGATAGCTGAAGTGAAAACCGGCCTGTTGCAGTCGTGCTGGTATCACCTTTTGTCCGGTCAGCAGCAGATCGGCCGCTTCACCCATCACCAGTTGCAGCAGGGGGGCGGGCACGAAAAAGAGGTGCGGGCGGTGCAACGTGGTGGCAAGGGTCTGGCTGAAATCCCGGTTGCTGACCGGATGGGGCGCAGTGCCGTTGAAGATGCCGCTGCACTCTTCGTGCTCCAGCAGAAAGAGCATTGCGCGCACCAGATCCTGCACATGGATCCAGCTCATCATCTGGTTGCCTGACCCCATAGGGCCACCGAGTCCGAGTCGGTAGGGAGGGAGCATTTTGGGTAGCGCCCCCCCATCCATGCCGAGCACCAGCCCGATCCGCACGATACAGACCCGGGTCTGGCGGCTCTGGGCCTCCTGCGCCAGGGTCTCCCACTGCTGGCAGAGCTGGTGGGTAAATTCGTCGTTGGGAGAGCGGCACTGCTCGTCGAGGGTTTCGGTACCCTGTCTGCCATACCAGCCGATGGCGGAGGCGTTGATCAGAACCTTGGGCGGCGTGCTGGATAGCTTGATGAGATCCACCAGCTGCTCGGTCAACAGCCAGCGGCTATCGCAGAGCAGCTGTTTGCGCGACTCGCTCCAGCGTCCGGCGGCGATGGGTTCACCGGCCAGATTGATCACTGCGTCCACGTCATTGAGGTCATCAAGCCGGTCGAGGTTATCCAATACCTTGATATCGTGACCGAGCAGGGAGTAGGCGCGGCTCCCCTGCCTGCTCAATACCACGACCTCGTGATTGACCTTGAGATGGGCAACCAGCTTGCGGCCGATAAAGCCGGTTCCTCCGGTAATAAGAATCTTCATCGCTGCATGCTCCTGCTGCCGTTTGCTCAACTTTAATGGTGTGGCTTCCCTTCAACAAGTGAGACGTGCTTCGGGAGTTTTCTGTCTGACGTTTGTTAACTCTATCCTCTTCTTACGACATATTGTTGAACAATAGTTTGAATTGATTGATTTTTGTTGTGTGGATATTTGTTGAACAATCGCTATTATGGCGACCCTTTTCGCCTGTCCAACGAGGCTGTCACCCATCATCCGAGCATCAAAGAGGCCGCCATGCCATTTCGTCGTTTGAAACTTCGCCAGCTTTACTCGAGGATTCTGTTGGCGCTGCTGATGGGGGGCGGGATCCTGCTGCTGGGGGTTGTTGCCGTTATCTGGCAGACGGTGATGGAGACAGAGCGTGATGCCGATTCACGGTTGCAGCATGCCCGTGTGATGTTTGAGCGCTCCATCGGCCATGCCCGGCAGGCGGCCATCAATGTGAAGGGGATGCTTGGTCACTCGTGCAAGGAGGCGGCACAACTGCTGCGCGAACAGGTGGCCACGGTGCCTTATGTCCGTTCCGCCAATCTGGCTGTCGGCAGCCACATATACTGCACCTCGCTCTATGGTGACTACGATGGCCCCTTCAATCCCGACCGCTATGTGGATGGCAGGTTGCAACTGCTGCCTGGCAATGAGGTCACACCGGATCGCCCCTTGATCGTGCTGCGTCATGAAACTGACAAGGGGAGTGTG
This sequence comes from Aeromonas sp. Y318-3, assembly GCF_027706185.1. Classification (NCBI taxonomy): domain Bacteria; kingdom Pseudomonadati; phylum Pseudomonadota; class Gammaproteobacteria; order Aeromonadales; family Aeromonadaceae; genus Aeromonas; species Aeromonas sp. Y318-3. The sequence continues at coordinate 186,680 of NZ_JAPDCN010000007.1, read as the reverse complement.
CTGATCGGTGTAGATGGCTACTACCTGCGCAATACCCTGGAGATCTCCAGCAAGAACTCCCCGATGGCTCTGGTGGTGGGGCAGAGGGCTCTGTTTGGCTCAGGTCAGGTCGGGGCTGCGCCCTCTCCGACAGAAGAGGGTTATATTGCCCTCGCTTCGGCCGATTTCCCCTATCAGGTCGTCACCCGGGTCACGGTGCATGACTACTGGAGCCACGCATGGCGCTACTCCAGATATACCTTGATCCTCTCTCCGCTGCTGGCGCTGCTGATTGGATTCGGCACCTTCAGGCTGATGGGGCGTAGCAGCTCACCAGCGGAGGAGCTCAAGCGGGCGTTGATCGAAGAGGAGTTTATCCCCTACCTGCAGCCGGTGGTCTCCGGTGAGGATGAGCAGTGGCGTGGCTGTGAGGTGCTGATGCGCTGGCAGCATCCCAAGCAGGGGATGATCTCGCCGGATCGCTTTATTCCGCTGGCGGAAGATAGCGGGCTGATCGTGCCCATGACCAGCCTGTTGATGGCCCAGGTGCGCGACCACTTCTCCCCTTATGCCCGCAAGCTGCCGGCAAAGTTCCATTTTTGCTTCAATATCAGCGCCAAGCACTTTCAGGACCTTGACCTGTTGGCTGACTGCAAGGCGTTTCTCGACGCGTTTAAGGACAATCCCGTTGATTTGGGGCTGGAGCTGACCGAGCGGGAGCTGCTGGTGGCTGATGAGACAACGGCCCGGATGTTTGCCGAGTTGCGCAAACTGGGCGTGTTGATCTCTATCGATGATTTTGGCACCGGTCACTCCAGTCTCACCTATCTGCAACAGTTTCAGGTCGATGCACTCAAGATTGACCGGAGCTTTGTGGAGATGATCGGCACGGATGCACTCTCCAGCCATATCGTTGAAAACGTGATTGATCTGGCGAAGCGACTTGAATTAATCCTGATCGCGGAGGGGGTCGAGAAGCAGTCGCAGGCGGACTACCTGCGGGCGCGCCACGTTGACTATCTGCAAGGGTATCGTTACAGCCGCCCCATCCCGATGAAGCAGTTTTGCAAGACCTTGTTTGGCTGAACGGTTGAATGGGGAGCATAAAAAACCAGCGATCGCTCGCTGGTTTTTTTGTTGATACGGTTTGGCTTGGGCGATCAGAGCATGCGCTGGAGGGCGCGGGTCAAGCGTTTGACCCCCTCCTCGATGGTCGCTTCATCGACGCAGGAGAAGCTCAGGCGCAGGGTGTTCTTGATCTCGGGGCGCACGTAGAAGGGGGCGCCGGGTACGAAGGCCACCTTCTCCTTGATCGCCTCGTCAAACAGCTCCATGGCACTGATGTGGGCTGGCAGGGTCAGCCAGAGGAACATGCCCCCTTCCGGTCGGGTGTAGCTGACGCCGGGCGGGCAGTGACGGGCCAGCGCGGCCTCCATGGCGGCGCGCTGGCGGCCATAGACCTCCTTGATCTTCTCCAGGTGAGCGTCGAGGGAGTTGTCGGTCAGGAAGCGGTGCAGCACCTGCTGGCTGAAGGCGTTGCTGTGCAGATCGGTCGCCTGCTTGGCGATGGTCACCTTCTTGCGCAGCCACTCCGGCATCACCATCCAGCCCAGACGGAAGGCGGGCACCACGGTTTTCGAGAAAGAGCCGAGCAGCACGGTATTGTTTGGCGCCAGCTTGGCAATGGGGGGCATATGCTCGCCCTCGAAGCGCAGCTCGCCGTAGGGATCGTCTTCCACCATCAACAGCTCGTGGCGCACCAGTCGCTCGGCCACTGCCTCGCGGTTGGCACGGCTGTAGGAGACACCGCTCGGGTTCTGGAAGTTGGGCACGCCGTAGAGCAGCTTGGCATTGGAGCCGCTTGCCAGCAGCGCATCCAGCGCCGCCAGGTCCAGTCCCTCTTCTTCAAGGGTGATCGGCTTGAAGGTGGGCTGGTAGACAGAAAAAGCCTGAATAGCGCCAAGGTAACCCGGCTCTTCGATGATGAGATCCTGACCCTCGTCGATCAGTACCTTGCCCAGCAGATCCAGCGCCTGCTGGGAGCCGCTGGTGATGAGGATGTTGTCCGGATTGACCTGCATGCCGTGGCGGGCCAGATAGCGGTCGGCAATATATTGGCGCAGCGGGGCGAAGCCCTCGGTCGCCGCATATTGCAGGGCTGCAGCCCCTTGCTCGCGCAGCACATCCTGACAGGCCTGATCGATCGCCTTGACCGGAAACAGGTGGGGATTGGGCAGGCCACCGGCGAAGGAGATGATCTCCGGATTGGCGGCAACTTTGAGGATTTCACGGATAAAGGAAGGTTCAACCTTCTCGAAGCGCTGGGCAAAAAACGGCTGCATAGACAATTCTCTCGGCATGTGGGCGGTCGCTCCATTCGACCGCCAGGTTATCCGTTTGTATCAGATTTCAGAAATGAGGCAATGATTGTCACAAAAATCGCCAAAAAAGGGCTGGAACGACTCTACTGCGGATTATATTGGACGGTTAGTCGGTGTGGTGATGCCAGTGAGGGAGCAGGGAAGTGGATGGCCGGAATATTTGTTGCGCGAAACACTTGCGCCTTGGGCCTATCTTGGGATAATTCGCTCCCCTGTTTTCGCGGGTCGATGAAATGATGAGCCGCGAGCGGTCCCGCTCGGGATCGGACACAAGATGTATTACCCGGATTGATGAAATAACGAGACCATTATGCCTGTGACCCAAGATGTATTTAACGAAGACGGCAAGTTCATGCGCAAGATCCGCAGCTTTGTCCGTCGCGAAGGCCGCCTGACCAAAGGGCAGGAGAAGGCCCTGGAAGAGCTCTGGCCGGTCATGGGTATCGATTTCGAGCCAAAGCAGCTCGATCTGGTCGCACTGTTTGGCCGCGAGGCACCTGTGGTGCTGGAGATCGGCTTTGGTATGGGCGCCTCTCTGGTAGAGATGGCCAAGAATGCCCCCGAGAAGAACTTCATCGGCATTGAAGTGCACTCCCCGGGCGTGGGCGCCTGTCTGGGTACCGCTCAGGAAGCGGGGGTCACCAATCTGAAAGTGATCTGCCACGATGCGGTCGAGGTGCTGGAGCACATGATCCCGAACGGTTCACTCTCCTGCCTGCAGCTCTTCTTCCCGGATCCCTGGCACAAGAGCCGTCACCACAAGCGCCGTATCGTACAGCCTGCGTTTGCTCAGGATATTCGCCAGAAGCTGGCCATCGGTGGCGTGTTCCACATGGCGACCGACTGGGAAAACTATGCAGAGCACATGCTGGAAGTGATGAGCGCCGCCGAGGGTTACGAGAATACCTCTGCCACCGGCAACTGGGTGCCCCGTCCGGACTGGCGTCCGCTGACCAAATTTGAGCAACGTGGCCACCGTCTCGGCCACGGAGTTTGGGATCTGATTTTCAAGCGTGTCAGCTAAGCTGGCACGTCAACACACCTAGCGTATCAACTAACTTGAGGAGCTATCATGGCCAATCGTAGCCGCCGCCTGCGCAAGAAACTGCGCGTCGATGAATTCCAGGAAATGGGTTTCGACATCAGTTTCAACTTCCCGGTCGGCACTGCCGAAGAGACCATCGATGCGGTAGTCGATGCGATGATCGATGAGGTTGTTGAACCCCGTAAACTGGCTTTTGCCGGCTCCGGTCACCTGGCCTGGGAAGGGATGATCTGCACCCAGCAACTGGGCAAGTGTACCGAAGAAGACCGCGCTGCCGTCAAATCCTGGCTGGAAGGCAAGGGGATGGAAGCCGTGGTCGTTACCGAACTGTTCGACCTCTGGTACGGTGAACCGGCCTGATACAAGGCTGCCGCATCTGGCGCCTTGTTGTGGGTAACTGAAAAATCCCGCCGCTGGCGGGATTTTTGTCAGTGGGGATGGGATCTCCACCGCTGTTTTAGTCATGGAATCGCTTATTGCTTATGGTGTTGTCATCCGAATTACTGGCCAGCATCCTTGAAGAGGTGCGCCCGTTGCTGGGACAAGGCAAGGTGGCCGACTACATTCCGGCACTGGCTCAGGTACCGGCCGATCGGCTTGGTATTGCAGTCTGTACCGTCGAGGGGGAGCTGTTCACCGCCGGTGACGCTTTTGAACCCTTCTCCATCCAGAGTATCTCCAAGGCCCTGAGCCTGACCCTGGCACTCACTCTCTATCAGGAGGAGGAGATCTGGGCCCGTGTTGGCAAGGAGCCCTCCGGCCAGCCCTTTAACTCGCTGGTTCAGCTCGAGTTCGAGCAGGGGATCCCCCGCAACCCCTTTATCAATGCCGGGGCGCTGGTGGTGAGCGATCTGCTGGAGACCCGCCTCACTGCGCCCCGTCAGCGTACCCTCGAGCTGGTGCGCCGTCTTTCCGGCAATCCGGCCATCATGGCGGATCAGGTGGTCGCCCGCTCCGAATATCAGCACTCTGCCCGCAACGCCGCCATCGCCTATCTGATGAAGGCCTATGGCAACTTCGAAAACGAAGTGGACAAGGTGCTGCAAAGCTACTTCAATGCCTGTGCCATTCGCATGAGCTGCGTCGATCTGGCGCGGGCATTCATCTATCTGGCCAACCGTGGTGTGCCACTGGGCGAGAGCGTGCCGCTGCTGCCCGCCCGCACCACCAAGCAGGTCAACGCCCTGCTCGCCACCTGCGGCCTCTATGACGAGGCGGGCGATTTTGCCTATCGGGTCGGCATGCCGGGCAAATCGGGTGTCGGCGGCGGTATCATCGCCCTGATCCCGGGCGAGCTCTGCGTCTGTGTCTGGTCGCCCGAGCTCAACAAAGCCGGTAACTCGCTGGCGGGCACGGCGGCGCTGGAGCTGCTGGCTGAGCGGCTGGGTCGCTCCATTTTTTAACCTTGTTCACTATGAATCGAGAAATCACCATGAAACGACATCTTCGCTTCCTGCAGGCCGCGCTGGCGACCTTACTGCTCTGGTGTGCCCTGCCCGCCGTGGCAGGGGAGTTGCCACCGCTCTCGCTGGCCGATGCCAAGGCCAAACAGGCTGTCATCCTGGATACCCGCGCCAGCTACTTCTATCAGGGGTGGCCGATGGAAGGGGAGAAGCAGGGCGGTCATGTGGCGGGCGCCGAGAACCTCTCTGCTGAGTGGAAATACAGCGATGAAGAGTGGCCAAAGGCGCTCGAGATCAAGGGGCTGAAAGCCGATCGTCCGGTTGCCCTCTACGGTGCGTCCCGCGAAGTGGCCGAGGTGGCCCGTCTGCTGCGCAAGCAGGGGATCAAGCAGCTGTTCGAGCTGCAAGGGTGGCAAGCCGCACCGCGCGAGTCGCTGGCACGTTGGCAGCAGCTGGTCTATCCGCGCTGGTTGGCGGATCTGCAAGAGGGCAAGCCGGTTGCCGCGGCGCCCAAGGGTGACTGGAAGCTGTTTGAAGTGGATTGGGGTTCACCCAAGGCCTACCTCATCAGCCACATCCCGGGGGCCGGATATATCGATACCAACAGCCTCGAAGAGGAGCCGCTGTGGAACAAGGTCTCTGACGAAGCGCTCAAGAAGCTGCTGCTGGATAACGGCATCCGTCACGACACCACCGTCATCCTCTATGGTCGCAACACCATGGCGGCTGCCCGTGCTGCGCACCTGATGATGTATGCGGGGGTGGAAGATGTGCGCCTGCTGGACGGTGGCCTGGATGCCTGGTTTATCCAGCACCTGCGCACCGAAACCGGTCTGCCCAACAAATATGAGCCGGTGAAGGAGTTTGGCGTGGCCATTCCCGCTCACCCCGAGTACTACACCACGCTAAGTCAGGCGAAAGAGCTGCTCAAGAAGCCCGATAGCGCCCTAGTCAGCGTGCGCACCTGGGACGAGTTTGTCGGCAACACCTCAGGTTACAGCTACATCAAGCCGAAGGGCGATATCCCGGGGGCCAAGTGGGGTCACGGCGGGGTGGATGCCAACAGCATGAGCGACTTCCACAACCCGGACGGCACCATGAAGCCGGCCCGCGAGATCCTCGCCATGTGGGACCAGTGGAACATCGAGCCAACTCAGCAGGCTGCGTTCTACTGCGGTACCGGCTGGCGCGCCTCCGAGGCCTTCTTCTACGCGTGGCTGATGGACTGGAAACAGATCAGCGTCTACGACGGCGGTTGGTACGAGTGGAGTTCCGATCCCAAGAACCCGACCGTGACCGGTGAGCGTCAGCCTGCCAAGTCATGATTGCGCTCTTGCGCTTGAAAGAAGAGGCCGGACAGATGTCCGGCCTTTTTCATTGCGCTCGCCACTCGGCCAGATAGCGAGGCTAAGTCGCTGATTATTGACGGCGATCCCGCTTTGCTCATCGCGTCATCCCGTGCCGTGCGATTGAACTAGGCTTCAAGAAACATCCTCGTGGTGAGGATGATCGCAGAAGAGGCCGCAATGAAGAAACTGATGATGATCCTGGTGTGCGCCCTGGGGCTGGTGGCATGCAGCTCCCAATACATCATGAGCACCAAGGATGGCAAGATGATCACCACAGAGAGCAAACCCAAGCTGGACGAGAGCACCGGCATGTATCGCTATTACGATCATGAAGGGCGCGAGGTAATGATCAAGAAAGATGACGTGACCCAAATCATGGAGCGCTAAGCGCTCTCTTGCCGCAAGGGCCGCTATCTGCGGCTCTTCTCTTTTTGCCGAAAAGTCGCGCTGTTTTCTCTGTTGATCCCCGCACATTCGCAGCAAATTCAGCTTTGATACAGCTTCCGTTATGGTTTAACCCTTATCATCACACTCCATTTTTTATTGGAGGTGTTATGTCCTTGATGTCTATCTGGAATTCCCGTTTTTCTGCACGCAGCTTGCTGGGTGGTGTCTTGCTGGTGGTGGCGTCAGCCAGCCATGCCGGTGACGATCAGTTCACGCTGGGGCGGACTATTTTGCTGGGAGCCGGTGATCATGGTGCGACAATTCCTTTGGTGGTTTGCCGTCAGACCAAATATATCAAGGTGAAGGCAGAGCGTGATTTGACCCTGGATCGGGTGGTGGTGACCTATGGTGGTGATCGTACCAAGACCATTCGTTTCGATCGGGAAATGAGCAGTGATAAAGAGACCGAGTGGAAATCACTGGGCTCGCGCCGTTGTGTGAAAAAAATCGAAGTGTACGGTAATTCAGAGCGCAGCAAAGCGGGCGTAAAAGTATTCGGCCGCAAATAATTGATGTGGTTTTTCTGCGCAGACAGATGAGTTAAAAATAATGGCGAGCCGTGGCTCGCCATTATTTTTTATGGTCGGGTTCGCTATTTTTTCGGCCGAAACGGCTTGATGACAGTTTCATCGCACTCGAGATACGGCCCTTCCATCAAATCGATACAGTAGGGGATGGCGGGGAAGACTGCATCCAGACATTCGCGGATTGATTTGGGCTTGCCCGGCAGATTGACGATCAGGGTATCGTCGCGCAGCCCGGCAGTCTGGCGCGACAGAATGGCGGTCGGCACAAATTTGAGGGATTCGGCCCGCATCAGCTCGCCAAAGCCCGGCATCATGCGATCACATACCGCCTCGGTCGCTTCCGGCGTGACATCCCGCTTGGCCGGACCGGTGCCGCCTGTGGTGACGATGAGACAGCACTGCTCCTCATCCGCCAGCCGGATCAGGGTCGCTTCAATCAGCTCCTGCTCATCGGGGATCACCTGATAGACAGGTTCCCACTCCGAGGTCAGATAGGCGTTCAGGGTGTCGATGATGGCCTTGCCGGAGAGGTCTTCATAGATGCCCGCGCTGGCGCGATCGCTGACGGTGACGATACCGATTTTTGCCTTGCTCATGGTCTGCTCTTAAATGTCCGATAAAAGTGGCAATTAAAATAACATAATCAGTGAGATATGTTAAACCGTCAGGAGATGACGCGGGTCGGTGAGGGAAGAATAAAGTGTCGAATGAAGCAAAATAAGGCCACCCGGATTTTTATTTGCAATAAAAAACAGAAAATCACAACCTAAAATGTATAAGTGTTTTATCTCGCCTGAATTAAAAACAATCGCTTGTTTCCAAACACAATTAAAATAAATAGACACCCTCGTAGTGACCATTGTCCGGTTTAGTCGCCAGTGGATGGATTGAACCCTTTTTAGCCGCGTCGTATATACAGATTTATATGGCTGGGACGTGATGGTGTGGTACCGCAGTGTGTTGCCAGCAATAGTCGCCAAGGAGGGCATATGGAGTTGCCTGATTTTGACACCCTGAAGGAGTTGGCTGCGAGTGAGCCCTCCCGGCTGGATGCGATTCTGGAGCAGCAGATCGACCAGTTGATGGCCCGTGCGAGCCCCGATCAGCAGCGCCGTCTGCGCGGGTTGCAGTTCAAGATTGATGGTCAGCGCCGTCTGGCGAAAAACAATCTTGATAGCTGTATCCGGATTACCAACATGATGCGGGAATCTTTTTATTTGATGCGCAGCGAAATGAGCCAGTTCAGAGAAGAGGGGGACCCTCCGCCTGAAAGCGATGGCAGTGGTAAAATAATCCATCTGACGGACTATCGACGTCGCAAATAATCTGCAATAACTCCCTTGGTTGATATTTCAGCCAAATCGGTGAAGCCATAATAAAGGGAATTGCTGGCGACCTGATTGTTATGGTTTTTAATGTTAGTCGTAATGTATTTGTGATGTAATCTCTTTTCTCCTTCTTGTAATAACTTATTAGTCAGGTTGTGATAGGGGTGGATGAATAACAGTAAAAGTTAGGCTAATATGGCCGAAATTTTTATTGCTACGACTCGAAGGGATTATGAGAAGTATCACACCAAGACGGGTGTTGTCGCGGGAGCAACAGACAGAGATCACCCGCATTATCGTCAAGGTGGGTCAGATGTTGGCCCAGTTCGGGGCGGAGAGCCGGATCATCGAGCAGACCACGGTGCGGCTGGGGCTGGCGCTGGGGCTGGAGAGTGTCGAAATGGCCATCTCTTCCAGTGCCATCGTGCTCACCAGTCTCTATCAGGGGGGTTGCGTCACCACTACCCGGCGGGTGCGCGAACATGGCATCAATATGCAGGTGGTGTGCGAGATCCAGCGGATCTGCATCATGGCGGAAAAAGAGCTGATCGGTGCCCGTGAAGTGCGCCAGCGCCTCGAAGCCATCGTCCCCTTCCACTATCACCCCTGGCTGGTGGTCCCCATGGTGGGGCTCTCTTGCGGCGCCTTCAGCCTGTTGTTTGGTGGTGACTGGCCCATCTTCCTGGTGACCTGCTTCTCGTCTGCCGTGGCGATGCGGGTGCGCCAGCTGATGGCCCGCCATCACCATAGCCCGCTCATCAACTTTGCCGCCACCGGCTTTATCGCCACCCTGCTTGCCTCCAGCGCCACCTTCTTTAACTGGGGTGACCAGCCTTATCTCGCCATGGCGGCCAGCGTGCTGCTGCTGGTGCCGGGCTTTCCGCTGATCAATGCGGTCTCAGACATGGTGAAGGGCTACTTCAACATGGGGCTGGCCCGCTGGGGGACCGCGACCCTGCTGACCATCAGCGCCGCCATAGGTATCATTTTGGCCATGTCGGTCACGGGGATCTGGGGGTGGAAAGTATGATGGATTTGCTCTGGCTACTGGCCAAGGATGCTTTCTGGTCCTCCATTCCGGCGGTGGGGTTTGCCATGCTGTTCAACGTGCCGCCACGGATGCTGAAATATTGCGCCATGGGCGGCGCGCTGGCCCACAGCCTGCGTACCCTGCTGATCCACTATGGTATGCCCATCGAGTGGGCGACGTTGGCGGCGGCGACCACGGTCGGCTTTGTCTGCGTCTACTGGTCGCGCCGTCTGCTGGCGCCGCGTCCGGTGTTCAGCGTTGCTTCCATCATTCCGATGATCCCGGGCAGTTATGCGTTCAAGACTATGATCGCGGTGGTAGAGCTCAACATCAACGGCGTGACCATGGAGTTGATCCAGAGTGCGGTGGAGAACGGCCTCAAGGCGCTCTTTATCGTCGGTGCCCTCAGTTTCGGTTTGGCGATCCCCTCTCTGGTCGTGTACCGTAACCGCCCCATAATCTGACAGACGGTGAGAGGCCCCATGAAGATTTCCATGATTGCCGCCATGGCCCACGACAGGGTGATCGGCAAGGACAACCAGATGCCCTGGCATCTGCCTGCCGATCTGGCTCACTTCAAGCGTGTCACCCTCGGTAAACCGGTATTGATGGGGCGCAAAACCTTTGAATCCATCGGTCGACCGCTACCCGGACGGCGCAATCTGGTGATCAGCCGCAATCCCGGCTATCAGGCCGAGGGCATTGAGGTGGTGGGTTCCGTCGAGGCGGCGCTGGCGCTGTTGGCTGGTAGCTCGGTGGAGGAGTTGATGGTGATCGGTGGTGGTCATCTCTATGCCGAGATGTTGCCGAGTGCGGATTGCCTCTATCTGACGCAAATCGATCTGGCGGTGGAGGGAGATACCCGCTTCCCTGCTTTTGATGATTGCCAGTGGCAACGGATTGAGTGCGAGAGCCATCCTGCCGATGAGAAGAACCCGCATCCCTATAGCTTCGAGATCTGGCAGCGCCGCTGACGGGCAAATGCTAATTTGCAAATAACAACAAGGGCATCTTCGGATGCCCTTGTTGTTCTGTTGGGTTTTCAAGACGGGATTAGATGCCTGAGCCGTCGTTCTCGCCATTTTCCTCGTGCAAACCGCACTCGCGCTTGAGGCCGAAGAAGCGGGTCTGCTCCTCGCTCATGCCCGGCTCCCACTTGGCGGTGGTGTGGACATCGCCCACCGAGAGATAACCCTGCTCCCACAACGGGTGGTAGGGGAGATCGAACTCTTTGAAGTAGTAGAAGACATCCTTGTTGCTCCAGTCGATCACCGGCAGGAACTTGAAGCGGCCGCGCTGGATGCCCAGCACCGGCAGCTTGCCACGGCTGCCAGACTGCTCCCGGCGCAGGCCGGAGAACCAAGTCTGGGCCCCCAGCTCACGCAGGGCGCGGTCCATCGGCTCCACCTTGTTGAGCTGGTTGTAGCGGGTGATCCCCTCCACGCCCTGCTCCCACAAGAGGCCAAATCGCGCCTCCTGCCAGGCAGGGCTGAGCTCGGCCCGATAGATCTTCAGGTTGAGCGCGAGGCGCTCGGTCAGCTCGTCGATGAAACGGTAGGTCTCCGGGAAGAGATAACCGGTATCGGTCAGCACTACCGGCACGTCGGCCCGCTCGCGGCTTACCAGATGGAGCATCAGCGCCGCCTGAATGCCGAAGCTGGATGAGAGCACATGCTCCCCCGGCAGATTTGCCAGAGCCCAGCGCACCCGCTCGGGGGCACTCATGGTATCCAGCTCCCGGTTGAGGGGCACCAGCGCCTCGACTTGCTCCTCACGGCCGAGGGCTAGCAGCGCCTGCAGGTCAAGGCGGCCATCTTCAGTGACATTAAGCGGCATAGAAGTCCCTCGCAGAATCGATAACGGGGGCAATCACCCCAACCCGGATCACGAAGTCGCCGAAGCACTCACCCTGATTGCGCTCGGTGGCCCAGCGGCCGATCAGCGCGTCCAGTTCGGCCAAAATCTGCGGCTCTGTGATGTTCTCCTGATAGAGGCGCGGAATGCGGGTGCCTTCCAGGTTGCCCCCCAGATGCAGGTTGTAGCGGCCCGGCGCCTTGCCCACCAGACCCACTTCCGCCAGCATGGCGCGGCCGCAGCCGTTGGGGCAACCGGTGACCCGGAAGATGATGGCGTCATCCGTCAGCCCATGTTTGGTGAGCAAGCCCTCGATGTCGGTGACAAACGCTGGCAGCATGCGCTCCGCCTCGGCCATCGCTAGCGGGCAGGTAGGCAGTGCCACACAAGCCATGGACTGCTTGCGCTGCTCGCTCACGCCGTCATCCAGCAGGCCGTACTGGCGCGCCAGCCCTTCGATGCGGGCTTTCTCGCTGGCAGGCACCCCTGCGATGATCAGGTTCTGGTTGGCGGTCAGGCGAAAATCCCCCTGATGCACCTTGGCGATCTCCAGCATGCCGGTTTTGAGCGGCTTGCCCGGGAAGTCCAGCAGGCGGCCATTCTCGATAAACAGGGTGAGGTGATGCTTGCCGTCGATCCCCTCGACCCAACCGAAGCGATCGCCACGGCTGGTGAACTCATAGGGGCGAACCGGCCCGAACTGGATGCCAGCGCGGCTCTCCACCTCGGCCTTGAAGGCTTCGACGCCGACACGCTCAAGGGTGTACTTGGTCTTGGCGTTCTTGCGGTTGACCCGGTTGCCCCAGTCGCGCTGGGTGCTGACCACGGCGGCTGCCACCTCCAGTACGTGGGAGAGCGGAATAAAGCCAAAGTCGCTCGCCTTGCGCGGGTAGGTGCTGGTGTCGCCGTGGGTCATGGCGAGGCCACCGCCCACCAGCACGTTGAAGCCCACCAGCTTGCCATGCTCGGCGATCGCCACGAAGTTGAGATCGTTGGCGTGGATATCCACGTCGTTGTGGGGCGGGATCACCACAGTGGTCTTGAATTTGCGCGGCAGGTAGTTGGAACCCAGGATCGGCTCTTCGTCACCCCCCAGCTTCTCGCCGTCCAGCCAGATCTCCACGTAGGCGCGTGTCTTGGGCAGCAGATGCTCGGAGATCTTCTTGGCCCACTCGTAGGCCTCCTGATGCAGTTCGGACTCCACCGGGTTGCTGGTGCAGAGCACGTTGCGGTTCACGTCGCCGGCGGTGGCGATGGAATCGATGCCGGTGCTGTTGAGGGTCTGGTGCATCAGCTTGATGTCGCGCTTCAATACCCCGTGGAACTGGAAGGTCTGTCGGGTGGTAAGGCGGATGCTGCCGTAGAGGCTGTGCTCTTCGGCGAACTTGTCGATGATCTGCCACTGGGCCGGGGTGATGATCCCACCCGGCAGGCGGGCACGCAGCATGACGTTGTGCAGCGGCTCCAGCTTCTGGGCGGCGCGCTCCGGGCGGATGTCGCGGTCATCCTGCTGGTACATGCCGTGAAAGCGGATCAGCTGGAAGTTGTCGCCGTTGAAGCCGCCGGTGAGCGGGTCCTGCAGATCTTGCTCTATGGTGCCGCGCAGAAAGTTGCTCTCGCGCTTGAGGCGCTCGTTGTCGGCCAGCGGCCCTTCGACCGGTCCCGCTTTTGGGTGAGAAAGAGGTTGTTTGCTCATCAATAGACATCCCTTTGATAACGTTTGGCACGACGCAATTCGCTCAAATACTCTTCTGCTTCCTCACGGCTCTTGTGACCGTGTTCGGCAATTACATCCAGCAGGGTCTCCTGTACATCCTTGGCCATCTTGTTGGCGTCGCCACACACATAGAAGTGAGCGCCTGCTTCCAGCCACTGGTAGAGCTCAAGCCCTGCCTCGCGCAGACGGTCCTGCACATAGATCTTGTTGGCCTGATCCCGGCTGAAGGCCAGGGAGATCTTCGACAGCAACCCCGATTTCACATAACGCTGCCACTCCACCTGATAGAGGAAATCCTGGGTAAAGTGGGGGTTGCCGAAGAAGAGCCAGTTCTTGCCTTCCGCGCCCTGAGCTTCCCGCTCCTGCATAAAGGCGCGAAACGGGGCGATGCCGGTGCCCGGGCCCACCATGATGACGGGTGTGTCGGGATTGGCGGGCAGGCGGAAGTTGTCGTTGTGCTCGATGAATACCCGCACCTCGCCATCCTCAATCAGCCGATCCGCCAGATAGGAGGAGGCGGCGCCAGAGCGCACTGTGCCATCTTCCTGCGGGTAGCGCACCACGCCGACGGTCAGGTGCACCTCCTCTTCGACTTCGCTCTGTGCGGAGGCGATTGAGTAGAGGCGCGGGGTGAGGGGTCGCAGCAGGCCAACCAGCTGCTCGGCCGTGAGCGCGGTCGGGAAGCGTTTCAGCACATCCACCACCTGAGCGGAGGCGACCAGTGTATTTACCTGGGCCTTGTCACCGGCCAAGTCTTTCAGCGCCGCGTTGTCCGATATATCAGCGAGCCCTGTGATAAAGCCGCCGTGCAGCCGGGTCAGTTCGAAGTGACCGGTCAGGGCGGCGCGCAAGGTGCCGTGGGCCGTGGCTTCATCGCCAGAGAGGCCGGTCAGGGCCAGCACTTCCCCCACCAGGTCGGCGTCGTTGTCGAACCAGACGCCGAGGGCATCACCCGGTTGATAGGTGATGCCGGAGTCGGCCAGATTGATCTCGATATGGCGGATATCCTTGGTGGAATCCCGGCCGGTGATCTTCTGATTGACCGACAGGCGGGCAGGGAAGGGGTTCTCCTTGCTGTACTGGCTGTGGCCAACCGCCTGCTGCACCGCGCTGGCTACGCTGCTGCTGGCCGCTCCGGTAGAGAGGGTCGCGGCAATGGCGTTGAGTGCCTGTTCGCCCCACGCCTTGGCGGCATCCTGATAATCCACATCGAGGCTGGCGAGTTCATAAATGCGCTCGGCCCCTGCGCTGGCGAGGAAGTTGTCAAAATCTTTGCCGGTCTGGCAGAAAAATTCGTAGGAGCTGTCACCCAGCCCCAGCACCGCGAACTTGAGGCCGTCCAGCTTGCCGATCTTGCCTTTTTTAAGCTGCTCGAACAGATCGACGGCGCTCTCCGGCGGTTCACCCTCCCCGTAAGTGCTCACTACCACCAGCAGATGGCTCTCTTTCTTGAGCTGCTTGGGTTTGTAGTCGGCCATCGACGCGAGGGTGGCCGGTAGACCACGGGCTTCGGCCTGCGCCTTGATGGCAGTAGCGACACCTTTGGCGTTGCCGGTCTGGGAGCCGTAGAGAATAGTTAGGCTACCGCTGGGAGCCACGACTTCTGCGCCTGCGGTCGCAACGGGCTGGATGCCCACCTGGGAGAGGCCGTAGAGATATCCGCTCACCCAGGCCAGTTGCTGGGTATTGAGGGTCGAGAGTACCTGACCCAGCTGACGTTGCTGCTCGTCAGAGAGGGGGGAGAGGTTGAATGGGGAATCCTTCAATTGCATCACACGCGTCTTCCATGGTCTGATTTTTGGCCAGATTAAAGGGCGTGTTGGCTAACAACAAAGAATAAAAATATCTTCTTTATTCCATTATTGAATTTTGAAAGTGATTTTGCGGTAAAGGAGATAGAAAAACGCCCCGCTGTTGCGGGGCGTTTTTATTGGCTATCACGCTCGGGATTGACCCAAGAGATTTAGCTGGCTTCTGTGGGCCTTACTTCTGCGGATCTTACTTTTGTGGACGTAAGGCCGGGAACAGAATGACGTCACGGATGGTGTGGCTGTTGGTGAACAGCATGACCAGACGGTCGATACCGATACCCTGACCGGCAGTCGGCGGCAGGCCGTGCTCCAGCGCGGTGACGAAGTCTGCGTCGTAGAACATGGCTTCGTCGTCGCCTGCTTCTTTCTGATCAACCTGATCCTGGAAGCGCTTGGCCTGGTCTTCTGCATCGTTCAGCTCGGAGAAGCCGTTGGCCAGCTCGCGGCCACCGATGAAGAATTCGAAGCGGTCGGTGACGTCCGGGTTCACGTCGTTGCGGCGGGCCAGCGGAGAAACGGCAGCCGGGTACTCGGTGATGAAAGTGGGTTGCAGCAGCATGTGCTCCACGGTCTCTTCGAAGATCGCGGTGATCACGTGGCCCAGCTCCCAGCCCTTCATCAGCTCGATGTGCAGACGCTTGGCAACGGCCTTGGCGCTCTCGAGGGTAGCCAGATCGTCCAGAGTTACATCCGGGTTGAACTTCAGGATGGACTCGACCATGGTGAGGCGCTGGAACGGCTGACCGAAATCGATGGTCAGGCCCTCTTCGCCCTCTTTGGCGTAACGGATCTTGGTGTCGCCCAGAATGTCCTGCGCCAGGGTGCGCAGCAGCTCTTCGGTCAGGTCCATCAGATCGATGTAGTCGGCGTAGGCCATGTAGAACTCGATCATGGTGAACTCGGGGTTGTGACGAACCGAGATACCTTCGTTACGGAAGTTACGGTTGATCTCGTAGACACGCTCGAAGCCACCGACCACCAGACGCTTCAGGTAGAGCTCCGGAGCGATACGCAGGTACATATCGATGTCCAGCGCATTGTGGTGAGTGACGAACGGACGCGCGGAGGCACCACCCGGGATGACTTGCATCATCGGGGTTTCCACTTCCATGAAGCGCTTTTCATTGAAGAATTTACGGATACCGGCAACCACCTGGGTGCGGATCATGAAGGTCTTGCGGGACTCTTCGTTGGCGATCAGATCCAGGTAGCGCTGGCGGCAGCGAGCTTCCTGGTCGGTCAGGCCTTTGTGCTTCTCGGGCAGCGGACGCAGCGCCTTGGTCAGCAGGCGGATATCGGAAACGTGAACGGAGAGCTCACCGGTCTGGGTCTTGAACAGGGTACCTTCGACACCCACGATGTCGCCCAGATCCCACTTCTTGAACTGCTCGTTGTAGAAACCTTCCGGCAGGTCGTCACGGGTGACGTAGACCTGGATCTTGCCGGCCATGTCCTGCAGGGTGGCGAAAGAAGCCTTGCCCATGATCCGGCGGGTCATGATGCGACCGGCAATCTTCACCCGTTTACCCAGGCTCGTCAGCTCCTCGGCGCTTTTGTCGTCGAACTCTGCGTGCAGATCGCCAGAGAGGCTGTCGCGACGGAAGTCGTTGGGGAAAGGATTACCCTGGGCGCGCAGGGCGGCCAGCTTGGAACGACGCTCGGTCATCTCGTTGTTGAGTTCGAGAGTTTGGTCGACTTCCGGAGTGATGGTTTGTTCAGACATGGTGATTCCTGCTTGTTTACAGACCTGATTTCAGGCTGGCTTCGATAAACTTGTCCAAGTCACCGTCGAGCACCGATTGGGTATTACGGGTTTCGACGCCGGTGCGCAGATCCTTGATACGGGAGTCATCCAGCACATAGGAACGGATCTGGCTGCCCCAACCGATATCAGACTTGGTCTCTTCCAGGGCTTGTTTCTCAGCGTTCTGCTTCTGAATTTCCAGCTCGTAGAGCTTGGCTTTCAGCTGCTTCATACACTGGTCTTTGTTTTTGTGCTGGGAACGGTCGTTCTGGCACTGTACCACGACACCGGTCGGAACGTGGGTAATACGCACCGCGGATTCGGTTCGGTTAACGTGCTGACCACCGGCACCGGAGGCGCGGTAGACGTCGATCCGCAGATCCGCCGGGTTGATCTCGATATCGATATCGTCGTCGATCTCGGGGTAGACGAACACAGAACAGAAGGAGGTGTGACGGCGGCCACCGGAATCGAACGGGGACTTGCGAACCAGACGGTGTACGCCGGTTTCGGTACGCAGCCAGCCGAACGCATATTCGCCGGTGAACTTGATGGTGGCGGATTTGATACCAGCCACGTCGCCTTCGGAGCATTCAATCAGCTCGGGCTTGTAGCCGTGGGCATCGCCCCAGCGCAGGTACATGCGCAGTACCATGTTGGCCCAATCCTGTGCTTCGGTACCACCGGAGCCGGACTGGATGTCGATATAGCAGTCGGAGCCGTCGTGCTGACCGGAGAACATGCGGCGGAACTCGAGATCCACCAGCTTGGCTTCCAGTTGTTCGGATTCGGCGATGGCTTCGTTGAAGGTCTCTTCGTCTTCCCCTTCCACGGCCAGGCTCACCAGCATCTCGACGTCATCCACGCCCTGGGTCAGGGTGTCGATGGTGCCGACCACGTTTTCCAGCGCGACGCGCTCTTTGCCCAGCGCCTGTGCGCGCTCGGGCTCATTCCATACGTCCGGCTGTTCCAGCTCGGCGTTGACCTCTTCTAGACGCTCTTTCTTGGCGTCATAGTCAAAGGTACCCCCTAAGAAGCTCGGTCCGCTCAGACAGCTCCTTAAGTTTATTTAATACGGGATTAACTTCGAACATCGTGAAAACTCTCAGGGTCGATGTGATTTAAAAACGGGATATTCTAGCCAATTGTGGAAGGAATAAACAGGGTTGCCTTGGTTTGTGCGGCTCATGCCGTCAATTTCTGGTGCACTTTTCTCCACCTCGGTAGAAAATATCGCCCGCAGACCCATTTTCAGGTTCAGTTTTGGCCATTCGGGTCGCTAATGACTACGTGTAGTGTTGTGCAATTTAGGGAAAAACCCGCTCCTCACCTCAATAAGAAGAACACATGATGAAAAACCTGTCACTCAAGCAGAAGATACTGTTGTCAGTGGTGATCGCCCTTTCGTTGGTGATTTTGTTGCTCTCCTGGCAGAGCTATAGCAGCCAGAAGTCCCTGTTGCTGCAAGGCAGCCAGGAGCAGTTGCAACGGCTGGGTACCCAGCAGGCCGAGCGTGTCAGCGACTGGCTCGCCGCCCGTCGCGACGTGATCCAGGCGCTCGGCAACAAGGCCGGTGCCGAACCCCTCAATGCCTTGCAACAGGCACAAGTTTCCGGCCGTTTCCAGCTCACCTATTTCGGTGAGAGCAGCGGCAAGATGAATGACTCCGATCCCTCCATCAACCGCGATGGCTACGACCCGCGCTCCCGTGGCTGGTATCAGGAGGCGATGAGCAAAGGTGGCCTGATTGTCACCAAACCCTATCTCGATGTGGCTTACAACATCATGGTGGTGACCCTGGCCCAGCCGGTTTCTGGCGGGGTAGTCGGTGGTGACCTCTCTATCGCCTCGCTAGTGGAAGACGTGACCAAGATGCAGCTGCCTGCCGACGGTTTCGCCATCATGATGCACAAGGATGGCACCATCATCGCCTACAAGGATGCTGCCAAGGCGATGAAACCGGCCAGCGAGATCGACAACGATCTGACCAACGCGCTGATCGAGCAGAGCAAGTCGAGCAAGGATCTGGTTCCGGCCTACTTCGACAACGAAGGTCGCGACAAGCTGCTGTGGGCGGCCGATATCCCCGACACGGATTGGGAGCTGGTGCTGGTGCTGGACAAGGCCGCGCTGGAAGCGCCGCTCTCCTCCCTGCTGATGACCCAGCTGGGGATGGCGCTGCTGGTGCTGGTGGGTAGCATCCTCACTATCTCCTGGCTGGTCAGCATGCTGCTTGGCCCGCTCACCAAGGTCTCCCAGGCGCTGGCCCGCATTGCCGATGGTAACGGTGATCTGACCCAGCGCATCAAGATCGACGCCAACGACGAAGTGGGTCAACTGGCCAACAGCTTCAACCGTTTCGTCGGCAGCCAGCATCAGCTGATCGGCAATATCCGTCAGCTGGCCAACGAGTTGAACGCCGATGCCGAGCGCAGTCTGGTGACCAACCAGGCCGCGGTGGACGAGTTGTAGCGTCAGCAGCAGGAGGTGACCATGGTCGCCACGGCGGTCACCGAGATGGCGAGCGCCACCATGGAGATCGCTGGCAACGCCGAGAACACCGCCGCCGCTGCCCAGCAATCTGCCCAGAGCAGTGAGCAGGGCAAGATGCTGGTCAACAAGACCCGCCAGTCCATCAATGGTCTGGCCGAAGAGGTGGGGCAGGCGACCGAGGTGATCGGCGAGCTGAGCCGCCACGCGCAGGCCATCACCAGCATCCTCTCCACCATTCAGGGGATTGCCGAGCAGACCAACCTGCTGGCGTTGAACGCGGCCATCGAAGCGGCTCGCGCCGGTGAGCAGGGTCGTGGTTTTGCGGTGGTCGCTGACGAGGTGCGGGTGCTGTCGCGCCGTACTCAGGACTCCACCCAGCAGATCCAGTCCACCATCGAGACCCTGCAACAGACCACTGCCCGTGCGGTGAGCCTGATGCAGACCAGTCAGGGGCTGGCGGACAACAGCGTGCAGGATGCCGATCAGGCGGTGCGCGCGCTGGAAGAGATCACCAGCGCCATCTCCCTCATCTCCGACATGGCGGGTCAGATCGCCACAGCCGCCGAGGAGCAGACCCAGGTGACCGGCGAGATCACCCAGAACACCACCGCCATCAAGGATGTGAGTGACGAGATCACCGCATCTGCCATGCGCGATCTGGATCAGGCCCACAGCCTCAAAGGGCGTGCTGCTGACCTTAACCAGCAGGTGTCGACCTTTATCCTGTAAAGTGCAACTCTCGGCCTGTTCCGGCTGAGATAAACAAGCCCCGCCCTCTGTCGAGTGCGGGGCTTTTTGTTGTTCGGGGGATTCCGGGTAGTTCGGGTTGCTCGCGGGTCATCCTGGTGCCGGATACGTGCCCCTGCGTCAGCTGGCGAGTAGAGAACAAACAAAGAGCCCACCGAAAGGTGGGCTCTGATCATATACGTCTGACGGAAAGGGAATTACAGGAATGGCATCGCCATAAACAGCTTGATCACCATGGCGTTGATGATGTCGATAAAGAAGGCCCCCACCATGGGCACTACCAGAAACGCCAGGTGGGAGGGACCGAAGCGCTGGGTGATGGCCTGCATGTTGGCAATCGCGGTCGGGGTGGCCCCGAGGCCAAAGCCGCAGTGACCTGCTGCCAGTACGGCCGCATCGTAATTTTTACCCATCACCCGGAAGGTGACGAAGATGGCGTAGAGCGCCATCGCCACGGTCTGGGCGGCCAGCAGAATGAAGATGGGCAGCGCCAGGCTGGCCAGATCCCACAGTTTCAGGCTCATCAGTGCCATGGCGAGGAACAGCGACAGGCTGACGTTGCCCAGCAGGGAGACCTCGCGATCGCTCACCTCATGCCAGTTCAGCAGGGTCAGGACGTTGCGCAGCAGCACGCCGACAAACAGCACGCAGACAAAGATCGGCAGCTCGAAGGCGCCCCCTTTGAGGGAAGCAGAGAGCAGCTCGCCGCCCTTGAGGCTGATGGCGATCAGCGCCAGCGTCTCGATAACGCTGAAAGTGGTGAGGGGGCGCTCCATATCCGGCATTTCGAAGCCCTGGGGGGCCTCATCCTGATTGTGCTCCTCACCGGGCACCTGCACTTTCTTCACCAGATAGCGGGCGACTGGGCCACCGATCAGGCCGCCCAGCACCAGACCAAAAGTGGCACAGGCGATGGCGAGCTCAGCGGCGGATTGCACGCCGTACTTCTCGGAGAAGGTTGCGCTCCAGGCCGCCCCGGTGCCGTGGCCGCCGGAGAGAGTGATGGAGCCTGCCAGCAGCCCCATGTGGGGATCCAGACCGAGCAGGGTCGCCAGACCGACACCCAGACTGTTTTGCACCAGCAGCAGGCCGGTGACCACCATCAGGAAGGTAACCACCGCCTTGCCGCCGCGTTTCAGGCTGGCGAGATCGGCGGAGAGACCGATGGAGGCGAAGAAGGCCAGCATCAGCGGGGTTTGCAGGCTGGTATCAAATTGCAGCTCCATCTGCAGGGTGGAGCGCAGCAGCAGCAGTACCAGCGCGACCACCAGGCCGCCGGCTACCGGTTTGGGGATGTTGAAGGTACGCAGCAGCCCGACTCGGGTAACCAACACCCGGCCAAGCAGCAATACCAGAGTGGCAGCGACCAGCGTTGCGTAGGAATCAAGTTGTAACATTCAGTACTCCCATGTTGATTGGCTGTGTCTTTCATAGCAAAAGACTTACAGATTCAGCCGGGATGAAAACAGTGTGGCTTATGTGCCAGCAAAGAAGGGGAAACATCTCCCCGCCCCAGGAAAGATGGGGCTTGTGCGGGCCTGAAATGCTCAGGCATCCAGATGAGATTTTAGTAAAATCCGGCGGATTGTAGCAAAAAGCATCGTTTAATTCCATCTTTGTCGTATTAATGCTCGTTTTAGTGGTTTATTGTGACATTTAACACTATGTAGGTAGAGGGCAGAAAAGCCGAAAAGGGTGCATGGAACGGCTGTCATTTGGGGCGCCAGTCTCTATAATTCGCCGGTTTCCGCTGCACGCAGAGGCGCTGGCGGGCGTTGACATTGTGGTTCACCCCGACATGGTTCATATTCCGGCGGTGTTCACTTCATCAAGAGGAGAGGGTGTGAAGAAGTCTATCTACATTGCCTACACAGGCGGCACCATTGGGATGCAGCGTTCCGATCACGGCTACGTGCCGATGGCGGGCTTTATGGAAGACTGTCTGGCGCGTATGCCCGAGTTCCACCGCCCCGAGATGCCGGATTACCATATCCACGAATATGCGCCCCTCATCGACTCCTCCGACATGACCCCGGCGGATTGGCAGCGCATCGCCGAAGACATTCGCGACAACTACGAGAAATACGATGGCTTCGTGATCCTGCATGGCACCGACACCATGTCGTTCACCGCCTCGGCGCTCTCTTTCATGCTGGAAGATCTGCACAAGCCGGTCATCATCACCGGTTCCCAGATCCCGCTGGCCGAGCTGCGCTCCGACGGCCAGCAGAATCTGCTCAACGCCCTCTACATCGCGGCCAACTACCCGATCCACGAGGTGACGCTGTTCTTCAACAATCAGCTCTATCGCGGCAACCGTAGCAAGAAGGTGCACGCCGACGGCTTCCACGCCTTCGACTCCCCCAACTATCCGCCGCTGCTCAACGCCGGGATCGCCATCTCGCTGGAAGCGGGTGAGCTGGGCGTGCCCTCTGCGCGGCCGCTGGTGCTGCACGATATCACCCCCCAGCCCATCGGCGTGGTGACCCTCTATCCGGGGATCTCCAGCGAGGTGATCGCCAATATCCTGCAACAGCCGGTGAAGGCGCTGATCCTGCTGTCGTTCGGGGTTGGCAATGCGCCGCAGAACCCGGCCATGCTGGCGCTGCTTTCCGAGGCTTCGGCCCGCGGCGTCATCATCGTCAACCTGAGCCAGTGCCTGCACGGCAAGGTCAACATGGGTGGCTATGCCACCGGCAACGCCCTGTCGCGGGCCGGGGTGATCTCGGGCTTTGACATGACCGCCGAAGCGGCGCTCACCAAGCTCCACTTCCTGCTGAGTCAGGACTTGCCATCCCACCGGATTCGCGAGCTGATGCAACAATCCCTGCGCGGGGAGCTGACTCCCTGAGAAACTGTCCGCGACCTTACTGCGAAGGCGTGATCAAGGCTCATGTGCTGCTCGCGTGTTTGTGAACAAGAGGGCTCACGTATATCTATACGCTCCGGTTCCTGCGCTGCTCTTCACCTTGCTGACGTCTTCTCGCTACAGGTCGTGAACAGCTTCTGACCTCCCCACCATGGGGAGAGTGGAAAAAGAGGGGGGCCATAATGGCTCCCCTCTTTGCTGTGGCCGCCGCGAGCGGCCTGCCGAGTCAGGTTCAATGGTTAAGGTCGACCCGCACTATCTCTTCCTCGTCGCGATACTGACGCTTGAGCTCGCTCTTGCTCTTCATCACGATCTCGCCGTCACGACCTATGTTCATGTGCTCGGGATTGTCGATGTGCATCGCCTGCCAGGCCATCACGGCTTGCAGGGAGGTGGCCTTCTGCTCGTCGGTGAGGGGCTTGCCATCGGGCCACTTGCCCAGCTCGACTGCGGTTTTGAGCCGCTCGTACACCTCTTGTGGCATCTGCCTGATAGCTTGTAAAAACTCACCCTGTTGAAACGACATCCGGCCTCTCCTTGAACTATTGAGCCATAAACAGCGGGATCTGATGGGCCATGCAGGTAGACCCTATCGGTCTATGCCGGCAGATCCTGGCGGACTACGCCAGCCATCTGCTCCATCACCCGCACTACCTGACAACTGTACCCGAACTCGTTGTCATACCATACGTAGAGCACGCAGTGATCCCCCTCGGCGATGGTCGCCTGGGAGTCGACGATGCCCGCATAACGGGAACCTACCATGTCGGAGGAGACCAGCTCGGTGCTGGCGCTGAAGTCGATCTGGCGATGGAGGGCCGAGCTTAGCGCCATCTGCTGCAGATAGGCGTTGAGGCTCTCCCGATCGGTGGCCTGCTCCAGCGAAAGATTGATAATCGCCAGCGAGACGTTGGGGGTCGGCACCCGGATGGCGTTGCCGGTCAGCTTGCCCTTGAGTTCGGGCAGCGCCTTGGCCACCGCCTTGGCGGCGCCGGTGCTGGTCATCACCATATTGAGGGCCGCGCTGCGACCGCGGCGCTCGCCTTTGTGGTAGTTGTCGATGAGGTTCTGATCGTTGGTGTAGGAGTGGACCGTCTCCACGTGGCCGTGGCGGATGCCGAACCGCTCCTGCATTACCTTGAGCACCGGGGTGATGGCGTTGGTGGTACAGGAGGCGGCGGAGATGATCCTGTCATCCGGGCCTATCACCTCATGGTTGACCCCGAACACCACGTTCTTCATCTCCCCCTTGCCGGGAGCGGTCAGCAGCACCTTGCCGGCACCGCGCGCTTTCAGGTGCTCGGAGAGGCCAGCCTCGTCACGCCAGACTCCGGTGTTGTCGACGATCAGCGCATCGTGAATGCCGTAGGCGGTGTAGTCGATGTCGGCCGGGCTGTTGGCGTAGATCACCTGAATGAAGGTACCGTTGGCGATGATGGCGCTGCGCTCCGCATCCACCTCGATGGAGCCGTTGAAGGGGCCGTGCACCGAGTCGCGGCGCAGCAGGCTGGCGCGTTTCTCCAGATCCCCGTCGCGACCGCCACGTACCACGATGGCGCGCAGGCGCAGCGGATTGGCGGCGCCGGTGCGCTCGATGAGCAGGCGGGCCAGCAGGCGGCCGATACGGCCAAAGCCGTAGAGCACCACATCGGTCGGCTGCGGCATCTGGCTGCGGCCAAGGGCCGGTACCAGTCGCGCTTGCAGATAGTCCTCGATCCCCGCTTCATCCTGATGATCCTGCCAGTAGCCGACTGCCAGCTTGCCAAGGTCAACCTCGGCGGCGGTGGGTTTGAGGGCAACGATGGCCTGAAGCAGGGGGAAGCTTTGCTGGATGGGGAGGGGGGCGCCCTGGTGGCGGCGGACGACCCGGTGGGCCTTGAGGATATCGATGGTGGAGGCGTTTTGCAGCGGGCGGCCGTAGAGGGTGATCTCGACCCCTTGTTGTCGGTAGAGGCGACCAATCAAGGGCTGCATGGCTTCGGCGAGCTCCTGGCTCTCCTGCCACGCTTGCAAGTAGTGCTCGTGGGTCATTGACCAGATCCTTTATTTCACGTTGTTGGTGTAAATAGAAAATTCGTCGAATGCAGATCAGTGTAGGGGTGTATATTTCGTTATATTATTCTGCAATCGCGGCCTTTTATGGCGCGCGCATTGTAATGGATATGTAACCGGTTTGCTAGCCGGAGGTGGCCCGTAAAGGCGCCAGTTGTTACCAACCCGCGTTACCAACAAGATGTGAACCATGGCCAATTTCCCCCTGCGACAGACCTTCATCATGCTTTCAGTCGGCCTTGCCGTGGCTGGCTGCAATGACGATCGGATCCACAACATCTGTGGCAATCATCCCGAGCTCTGCCAAGATCTGGTGGACGATGGCTGGTGTCGCTATGAGCGTACCGATGTGATCCGCAGTCGCTTCTATCTCAAGGAAGAGGGGACGGATCGGCGCAAGTACGAGCTGATGCGTAACCTTGAGCGCTATCTCAAGTGTGCCGAGCGCTCCACCAGCATTGAATACAAGAATGCCCGCGAGCAGAAGAGTCCACGGGTCGAGGGCATGCTGGCGGCCGGGGATCAGTTGGCCCAGCTCGATGCGGCGACCCGCAATTCACAAGATCCCTACCTGCTGCTCTGGCACTGGACCAACAACACCAACGAGCTGGCTCGCCAGCAGTTTATGGCTCTGGAAGGCACCAAGGCGCTGGATGAACCCGAGCTGCAACTGGCGCTCGGCGGTATCTACGCCAAGAGCGACCCCGAAAAGGCCATTGCCACCTTGCAGCACGGGCTCTCCCTCTATCAGGAGGGGGATAAGGTCAACAGCCGCATATTCACCTCCCTCAGCACCCTCTATATGGGCCAGAAACAGTATGGGCTGGCCTATCTGTGGGGCAAGGTGAGCGAATCGTTTCAGGATAGCCCCGAGGTCTCAGCCAAGCGTTTTGGCATCTACCACACCCTGAGCAAGACAGAGCAGGATGGCTACGATGTTCGGGCTGCCGAAATTGTCGAGCAGCTCAAGCATGGCAACTACCGGCCCTGAGGCAGTGATGACGACGCTCTCCCCGGCCAGCTGCTGGCCCAATCCGTTCGATCTCTCTTTCGTTCATGGCGAGGTACGTACCGATGGCCGCACGCTTGAGCGCCTCACGGTGCGTGCCGTGGTGCCCCGTGGCGACGAGCTGCTGCTGGTCCACTCCCGGGTCAACGGCGATCTGATGTTCCCTGGCGGCGGCGTTGAAGCGGGGGAGAGCCACCATGTGGCGCTCGCTCGCGAGCTGCTGGAGGAGTGCGGTGCCGAGCTGCGGGAAGTGGGGGGCCTGCTTGGCGAGACCCGTGAATATCGCGCCGCCCGCGAGCCGGGGTTTGATGCCTACTGCATCCGCTCGCTCTACTACTTGTGCCGGATTGGCGATCAGCTGGTGGCCCCGCAGCCGCAGCCCTACGAGATCCGCCTTGGCTTCGTGCCCGGCTGGTTTGCCCTCGACGAGGCGCTGCAGACCAACAAGACCCAGCTGGCGGGGCCCTGTCCCCAGTGGACGGCGCGAGAGACCCGGGTGCTGGCCCAGCTGCAACGCTGGCATCAGCAGGGGATCTTCGACCATGGCTGATGAGTACATCAAGCCGCAACGGTCAGTGATACCAACAAAAAGAGCGCCAATGGGCGCTCTTTTTAATTGAGATGGAGGCGGTTATTTGGCCACTCTGTCGTGCGAGATCATTTGACCTCTTCGCCCTTGGCTTGCAGATCAGCATGGTAGGAGGAGCGCACGAAAGGACCGCAGGCGGCGTGGGTAAAGCCCAGCTCCATGGCGACGTCTTTCAGCTCGTCAAACTCTGCTGGCGGCACGTAGCGCTTGACCGGCAGGTGGTGGCGGCTCGGCTGCAGATACTGACCCAAGGTCAGCATGTTGACGCCGTGGGCGCGCAGATCCTTGAGTACCTCGACGATCTCTTCGTTGGTCTCGCCAAGGCCCATCATCAGGCCGGATTTGGTCGGCACGTGGGGGTGCATCTCCTTGATGCGGCGCAGCAGCTCCAGCGACCACTTGTAGTCGGCACCCGGGCGGGCGACGCGATACATGCGCGGTGCGGTTTCCAGGTTGTGGTTGAAGACGTCCGGCGGGGTCTCGCGGAACACCTCAAGGGCCTGCTCCATCCGGCCACGGAAGTCCGGGGTCAGGATCTCGATGCGGGTCTGCGGGCTGTGCTCGCGGATCTCGCGGATGCAGTCGGCGAAGTGCTGGGCACCGCCGTCGCGCAGATCGTCGCGGTCCACCGAGGTGATCACCACATACTTGAGGTTCATCTCCTTGATGGTCAGCGCCAGCTTCTTCGGCTCTTCCGGATCGAGTGCCAGCGGTCGGCCGTGGGCCACGTCGCAGAAGGGGCAGCGACGGGTGCAGATGGCGCCCATTATCATAAAGGTGGCGGTGCCGTGGTTGAAGCACTCCGCCAGGTTGGGGCAGGAGGCCTCTTCACAGACCGAGTGCAGCTTGTTCTTGCGCAAGGTGCTCTTGATGTGTTCGATCTTCTGGCTGGAGGGGGGCAGCTTGATCCGCATCCAGTCCGGCTTGCGAAGGAGTTCTTCGTTGGGATCCGGCATGAATTTCACCGGGATCAGGGCCATCTTGTCGCCATCGCGCAGCTTGACGCCCGGCTCCATACGAACGGGTTTGCTCATGATTCACTCTCGGTGTTTGTTATTGTTTGGTAGCCAATCAGGCGGGCCAGTTCGGCCACCAGAATGGATTGCGCCTCGGCCACGCTTTGCGGGCCGCCCAGGGCGCTGGTCTGGGTCATGGCCATGCCCGCATAGCCGCACGGATTGATGTGCAGGAAGGGGGTCATGTCCATGTTGATGTTGAGGGCCAGCCCGTGGAATGAGCACCCCTTGCGGATGCGCAGACCCAGCGAGGCCAGTTTTGCCTCCATGCCAAGGTCATTTTTCACATAGACCCCGGGGGCATCGGCCTTGGCATAAGCCTGGATATCGCTTTTGGCGAGGGTATTGATGATGGCTGTCTCCAGCGCGGTCACCAGCTCGCGAACCGAGAATTTGCAGCGGCGGACATCCACCAGTACGTAGAGCACCAGCTGGCCCGGGCCGTGATAGGTCACCTGACCGCCGCGATCGCTCTGCACCACCGGGATATTGCCCGGATTGAGCAGGTGTTCGGCCTTGCCGGCCTGACCCTGGGTGTAGACGGGATCGTGCTCGACCACCCAGAACTCGTCCGGGGTATCGCTGGTGCGGTTGTCGGTGAAGGCTTTCATGGCGTCCCATACCGGCTGGTAGGGGCGGCGACCCAGCTGCCTGACAATCAGGCTGGACTGGGCGGGGATCTGGGATGACATGGCGTCCTCGCGGCGTGCTGCGGCCAAAAACAGTCGCCCCGCAGAACGGGGCGAGAGAGAAATTACAGTACGTATTTCACCAGCTCGATCTTGCCAAGGGCGTGGTACATCGCTTCGATGTGCTCCTTGCTCTGGGCAGTCACGGTCACGCGGACCGAGTGGTAGTTGCCCTTGGAGCTGGGCTGGACTGTCGGGCTGTAGGTGCCGGGGGCGTGCTGCTGCAGCACTTCAACCACCATCTCCGGCAGTGCCGGGTCGGCAACGCCGAGTACCTTGAACGGGAATTTGCAGGGAAACTCCAGCAGTTCATCAAACTTGGTATTCATTTACTCACCTTTTGCGTCATCACCGGGATGACTTCATCTTGGATGGCTAGTGGCCGATGGCCCATGGAGGCCGCCATTTCAAGTCTATATGGGCACGGCTCATAACTATATGGGCGCAGCCCGGACCGGGATCAAGGCCAGGATCGGTCAGACAAGGATGGAAGTGCTGCTTTTTACCACAAATCAGGGTAAGGCGGAACCTGCAGTTTACAGGGTTATTCACTGCCTTTGTCCGTCACAGACAGCAGCGGCGCCTGTTGGCGCCGCTGTTTGGTGAGGATTGTGCGTTGGATTACTTGAACCAGCTGGTGACCAGCAGTACCAGGTAGTCCCACAGACGGCTCATCAAGCCACCTTCCTGCACCTCTTCCAGGGCGACCAGCGGCACCTGCTTGATCTCTTTGTCGCCCTGCTTCAGGAACACGGTACCGACGCGCTGACCCTTGGCCAGCGGCGCTTTCAGCTCGCTGTCGAGCTGGAAGTCAGCCTTCAGGTTGTTGCCCTGGCCGCGGGTGACCAGCACGGAGACATCTTTGTCGACGCCCAGTTTCACTTCCGGTTTGTCGCCCATCCAGATCTTCTGGGTGACCAGCTCGGTGCCCGCCTTGTACGGGGTCAGGCTCTGGAAGAAGCGGAAGCCATAGGTGAGCAGTTTTTTGCTCTCGGCGGCGCGGGAGGCTTCGCTGCTGGCGCCCAGTACCACGGCGATCAGGCGCATGCCTTCGTTGTTGGTGGCAGAGGAGACCAGGTTATAGCCGACCTGGCTGACGTGGCCGGTCTTGATGCCATCCACCTGCAGGGATTGATCCCACAGCAGGCGGTTGCGGTTGTGCTGGGTGATGCCGTTGAAGACGAAGGATTTCTGGGAGTAGATCTTGTACTCCTCCGGCAGGTCGCGGATCAGCGCCTGACCCAGACGGGCCATGTCGTGAGCGGTACTGTAGTGACCTTCCGCATCCAGGCCGTGCGGGTTCATGAAGTGGCTGTCGTTCATGCCAAGCTTGGCGGCCCAGCTGTTCATCAGGCTGGCGAAGGAGTCGGTGCTGCCCGCCAGGAACTCGGCCATGGCGACGCAGGCGTCGTTGCCGGACTGGATGATGATGCCCTTGTTGAGATCATCGACGGAGACCTGCTTGCCCACCTCGATAAACATCTTGGAAGAGTCGGAGTAGTTCTTGGACCAGGCGTTCTGGCTGATGGTCACCATGTCGGTGCGCTTGATGTTCCCCTTCAGCAGCTCCTGGCCGATGATGTAGGAGGTCATCATCTTGGTCAGACTGGCGGGCGGCAGACGCTCTTCGGCGTTCTGCTCGGCCAGCACCTGACCTGAGTAGTAGTCGATCAGAATATGGGCCTTGGCGGAGATCTCCGGCGCGGCGGGAACCACCATGGGCATGGCATTCGGGGTCGGTGTCGGCACCGGCGTATTGGCCTGGGCGGTTACGCTGATCAGTGAGGCCAGAAGAACTGAACGGGCAAATTTGGACATCTTGAAATTCCTGCGAGCCAGATGGGGATAAAATGCGGGCCTAACTATACCAGATGCGCCCGCAGGTTATAGCCCGAGATGGCGATCAGAACTGGTTTTTTATCCATCACTCCCTGTCATCACGCCATAAAACGACGTGATGACAGTGAGTAAGCGGTTAGTCACATCCGCGGCAAAGTGGGGCGATCAGGGCACGATAAAGGCCTGTTCCAGCCCGCCCTGACGTACTTTTTCCAGCACACTTGCCTGCTGGTCGGCGGCGACCGGGCCAATCAGCACCCGGAAAATGGCGCCATGGGCATCGATCCGGTAGGGCACGCCGTAACGCTGGGTCATCACCTTGCCCATCGCCTCGGCCCGATCCCGGGAGCCGCTGGCCAGTACCTGGATCATCTTGCCATCACCACTGCTGGCGGGCGCTGCGGCCTTGGCAGGCGCTGGCTTGACAGGTGCCGCTTTGGCGGCCTTGGCGGCGGGTGCCTTGACAGGAGCTGGTTCGGCGGCGGGAGTGGCCATCGCCAGCGCGGTCGGTTCACCCAGGAAGCCATCTTGCGACAGCGTGTTGGAGGCCGCAGCCGGAGTGGTCGGAGTCATTTCGATGGGCTTCATCGGCTCCATGATCACCATCTGATCCGGGGTGTCGCTGATCAGTTCCAGCCGTACTCGGGCCTCACCGCTATCGACCATCTCCAGCTGCTTGGCCGCTGCGTAGGAGAGGTCGATCAGGCGCGGGCTGTTGAAGGGACCGCGATCGTTGACCCGCACTATGGTCTCCAGCCCGTTGTCCAGATTGGTGACCCGCACATAGCTCGGGATGGGCAGGTTGCGGTGGGCGGCACTGAACAGCTTGCTGTCCAGCACATCGCCGTTGGCGGTCTTCTGGCCGTCCAGATCCGGCGACAACCAGCTGGCGGTGCCCTCTTCGCTGTAGTGTTTGATGTCGCGCCACACCTCGTGCTTCTGCTTGCCGATCCAGTAGTCCCGGTTGCCGCTGGCACTCAGGGGCTCGGGGCGCGGAATGGCGCCGGTGGCTTGCGGGATCTCGATAACGGGTGGCTTGCTGACCGGTGCTTGCGGCTCGACGGGGGCGCTCTGTTCCGGCTGGCTGCTACAGGCGGCCAGCAACAAGCTCAGGCTGAGCGGGAGGAGTTTGTGACGAAGATGCATACGCTTCCTGAATGGCTTGGCTAAGTTGATACACCGCCATCGCATAGAGTGGGCTGCGATTGTAACGGGTGATCACATAAAAGTTATGCCGTGCGACCCAGTATTCCGGTCCATCGGCTTGGGCAAACGCCAGCAACTTGACCGGCGTCTGTGGGGCCAGCGGCGTGGCGAGCTCAATCCCTGCCGCCGCCAGTTCTGACCACTGTTGTGTTAACTCGGGCTCAGGCCTGAGTAGAGGTTCGACTGCCATCAACCCGATCTGGGCCGGTTCCACCACGGATTCGCCCCAGCGCCACTGGTGGCTGGCAAAATAGTTGGCCACGCTGCCGATGGCATCGACCGGGTTGGCAAACAGATCCCGCTTGCCATCCCCGTCAAAGTCGACGGCGTAGTGGCGGTAGCTGGAGGGCATGAACTGCCCCATCCCCATGGCGCCGGCATAGGAGCCCTTGAGGGCATCGAGTTGCCACCCTTCCTCTTTGGCCAGCACCACCAGCTGAGCAAACTCCTTGGCAAAGAAGTCCGCCCGCTCCGGGTAGTGAAATCCCAGGGTGTAGAGGCTATCGAGCACCGGATGACGGCCCATCTGGCGACCGTAGAAGGTCTCGACTCCTATGATGGCCACGATGAGCGAGGCGGGCACCCGATAGGTCTGCTCCGCGCGGGCCAGCGTCTCGGCATGTTGTTGCCAGAACTGCTGGCCATCACGGATGCGATCCGGGGTAACAAACAGCGGCCGGTAGCGATGCCAGGGCTTGGCCTCCCACGGCTTGCTGATGGTGTCGAGCACCTCCTGCCGTAACTGGGCGCGGGCGACCGCCGCCTGCAGCTCCGCCAGCGGCACCTGCTGCTGTTCGGCGAGCAGGGCCAACCGATCCGGCGCCACGGCGGCGGTCGCCATCGTGGTGGCGAGCGAGAGCAGCAATCCGACCCGTCTCATCAGGCGAGTAGTCTTCTATGAGTCTGGATGGACATCAGTATGCCAAAGCCAGCCATCAGGGTCACCATGGAGGTACCGCCATAGCTCACCAGCGGCAGGGGCACCCCCACCACCGGCAGGATGCCGCTCACCATGCCCATGTTGACGAACACATAGACGAAGAAGGTGAGGGTGATGGCGCCGCCCAGCAGTCGCTCGAAGCTGTTCTGGGCCTGCATCGAGATAAACAGGCAACGGCTGATGACGTAGAGGTAGAGCACCAGCAGCAGGGCAACCCCTACCAGACCGAACTCCTCGCTGAATACCGCGAAGATAAAGTCGGTATGCCGTTCTGGTAAAAACTCCAGCTGGGACTGGGTCCCTTGCAGCCACCCCTTGCCAAAGACGCCGCCGGAGCCGATGGCAATTTTGGACTGGATGATGTGATAACCGCGGCCGAGCGGGTCTTTCTCCGGGTCGAGCAGCATCAGCACCCGCTGACGCTGGTAGTCGTGCATCAGGAAGAACCAGAGCACCGGCATAAAGGCCAGCATCAGCAGGACCGCCAAGCCGATCAGCCACCAGCTGAGCCCCGCCAGGAAGATGACGAAGAAGCCGGAGGCGGCCACCAGAATGGAGGTGCCAAGGTCAGGCTGGGCGGCGATCAGCAGGGTGGGCAGCAGCACCATGATGAGGGCGATCACCACATGGCTGAACTTGGGGGGCAGCGAGTGGCGACTGAGCCAGGCGGCCACCATGATCGGCATGGAGAGCTTCATCACCTCGGAGGGCTGGAACTTCATAAAGCCCAGATCGAGCCAGCGCTGGGCCCCCTTGCCGATGTGGCCGAACACGTCCACCGCAATCAGCATCAGCACCACCACGGCGAACAGCGGCACCGACCAGCGGGCGTAGAGGGAGGGGGGCAGCTGGGCCAGGCCGATCATCAGGGCAAAGGCGAGACCGCCGCGCACCAGCTGGCGCACGATGGAGTCCATATCCTGACCGGAGGCGGAGTAGAGCACCACCATGGAGAGGGTCATCACGGCCAGCAGACCGAGCAGCAGGGGCAAGTCGATATGCAGCTTGTACCAGATGCTCTGCTGGCGGGCAGAATTACTCATTGGGAGCGACCTCACTCGGTTGGGACGGCTTTTCCGGTGCCGGTGGCAGTTGCGGATCAGGGGGCAGCAGATAGGCATCCAGCATCTGGCGAGCAACGGGGGCCGCATTGGTACTGCCACCACCGGCGTTCTCCAGCACCAGTGCCACGACTGCCTTGGGTGTTTCATAGGGGGCAAAGGCGACAAACAGGGCATTGTCGCGGTGCTCCACTTTCATGGTTTTGGCGTTGTAGACCTGATTCTCTTTCATGTTGACCACCTGGGCGGTGCCGGACTTGCCTGCCGCCACATAGGGGGTGTTGGCAAAAGCGCGACGGCCGGTACCTTCGTGGCCGTTGATCACTCGCCACATCCCCTCCCGAGCCACCTGCCAGTAGCTGTCGCTCTTGGTTTTGAGTGCCATGTTCGGGTTGATCGGTGCATCGACCACTCCCGCCTGGGAGGCGGTGCTCTTGAGCAGGTGCGGGGTCACATCGTGGCCATTCTGGGTCAGGATGCTGATCGCCTTGGCCAGCTGGATTGGCGTGGCGCTCCAGTAACCCTGACCGATACCGATGGAGATGGTGTCCCCCTGATACCAGGGCTGGCGCCAACGGGCCATTTTCCAGTCACGGGACGGCATGACCCCCTTGGTCTCTTCATAGAGGTCGACGCCACTGTACTGACCGAAGCCGAACTTGGTCATGTAGCTGTGGATCTTGTCGATGCCGACCCGATAGGCGAGATCGTAGAAGTAGGTATCTGCCGAGACCTCGATGGCGCGATAGACATCGAGCCAGCCGTGTCCCCAGCGACGCCAGTCGCGAAACTTCTTGGTGGTGCCGGGAATGGAGAAGCTCGGGCCGCCGAAATAGCGGTAGCCCGGGGTAATGGCTCCCTCGTTGAGCCCCATCACCGACATCATGGGTTTGACGGTGGAGGCGGGGGCATAGATGCCCTGAGTGGTGCGGTTCACCAGAGGCCGCGCCGGATCATTGAGCAGCGCCGAGTAGTTGGCGCTGGAGATGCCGGTCACGAACAGGTTGGGGTCGTAGCTCGGGCTCGACTCCATGGCGATGATGGCGCCGGTTCTCGGATCCATCATCACGATGGCGCCGCGCTGGCCGGCCAGCAGTTGCTGGGCCTTGAGCTGCATCCGGACGTCGATATTGAGGTAGATATCCTTGCCCGGAATAGGCGGCTGGAACTTGAGGGTGCGGACAATCCGGCCGCGGTTGTTCACCTCGACCTCCTGATAGCCCGCCACACCGTGCAGCTCATCCTCGTAATACTTCTCCACCCCCTGCTTGCCGATATCCTTGGTGGCCGCATAGTTGGCGAGTTTTTCTTCCTTCTCGAGGCGCTCCACGTCACGGGTATTGATCTTGGCCACATAGCCCAAAGCGTGGGTGAGAGTGTCACCAAACGGGTAGTAGCGCTTGAGGTAGGCCTCGATGCTGGCGCCCGGGTAGTTATGCTGATTGACCGAGAAGAGGGCTACCTGATATTCGGTCAGTTTCTCGTAGAGGGGGACCGGCTTGAAGCGGCGCTGGCGCTTCACTTCGGCGAGGAACTTCTCCTTGGTGCCCTCCGGCAGACCCAGCAGGGTGATCAGCTGGTCGGCGGTTTTTTCGAGATCTTTTGTCTCTTCCGGCACAATTTCCAGACTGTAGACCGGGCGGTTTTCCGCCAGCAGCACGCCGTTGGCGTCATAGATGAGGCCCCGTGGCGGCGCCACCGGCACCACGCGGATGCGGTTGGAGTTGGAGCGAGTCTGGTAGGTGTCGTAGGACTCGACCTGCAGATAATAGAGATTGCCCAGCAGCACCAGCATCAGCACGACGATGCCGATGTAGGCTACCAGGGTGCGCCGGAAGAACAGATTGCCCTCGGCACTGTGATCGCGCATTTCGATGCGTTGTTTCAGCATGCCTTTACCTCAAGACCCTTGGGGGCAATAAGAGCAGGAACTGCATTGTTCACTCTCTGTGATAGGGGTGAATATGAGAGGTGAGACTCCAGAGACGCATGGCTCACTCTCTATGATACGGATGATTGGTGGTGATGCTCCAGGCCCGATAGAGGCTCTCGGCCACCAGTACCCGCACCAGCGGATGGGGCAGGGTGAGCGGTGACAGTGACCAGCTCTGTTCGGCGGCAGCCTTGCACTCGGGGGACAAGCCTTCCGGCCCGCCTACCAGCAGGGCTACATCGCGGCCATCGAGTTTCCACGCCTCCAGCTGGGTAGCCAGCTGCTCCGTGGTCCAGGGCTTGCCCGGAATGTCGAGGGTGACGATGCGCGAGCGCCCCGCAGCCGTCAGCATGGCTTCCCCTTCCTTCTGCAGGATGCGGGGAATGTCGGCATTTTTGCCCCGCTTGCCTGCGCCAATCTCGACGAGTTCAAACGGCATGTCTTTGGGGAAGCGGCGACGATACTCTTCGAAGCCATGCTCTACCCAGGCGGGCATCTTGGTGCCCACCGCAATCAACTGGATCTTCATGGTCGTTACACTTGTGCTCTTATTGCGTATTCATTTGAGCGGCACCGCTCCACAGCTTTTCCAGTTGGTAGAAGTCACGATGTTCATCCTGCATCACATGCACGATCACCGAGCCCATATCTACCAGCACCCATTCACCGCTCAGTTGTCCTTCCACGCTCAGCAGATCCAGACCCGCGTGGCGGGCCTCGCTGGCCAGATGGTGGGCAATGGCGCTGACGTGACGACTGGAGTTGCCGGAACAGATGATCATGGTGTCAGTAATGCTGGATTTGCCGCGTACATCGAGGGTGATGATGTCGCGGCCTTTCATGTCATCGATCTTGTCGATGATAAAGGCATGCAATTCTTGGCCTTGCAATGAGTCTCTCCTGTATTCCGGCGCGCAGCGTTTGCGTCAGGGCGGCGGATTATATCATGGTCACTCCCGTTTCCCATCGGGCGGGGCGGGATTACGACAGGGGCTAGCGGCGGTTGGCTCGGTAGAGCCCCTGTTGATCAATATAGTGCGCAACCGACTCGGGCAAGAGGTAGCGGGTGTCTTGCCCCTCATCCAGCAAGGCTCGCAGTCGGGTGGCTGACAGCTCGATGGGCTGGTTGTCCGCCAGCCAGATATGACCGGCCAGACGCAGATGCAGCGCGTTGGCATCCGTGGTGTGATGGCGCGCCAGCAGCTGCGCTACTTCGGCCGGATACTCCGGTTGCCAGCCCGGCCGCACGCTCACTACCAGATGGGCATGGTCGAGCAGCTCCTGCCAGCGGTGCCAGCTTGGCAGGCTCAGCAGGGAATCCATCCCCATCAGAAAACAGAGCGGCGTATCGGGCAGTTCACGACGCAGCGCGATCAGGGTATCGATGGTGTAAGAGGGCTTGTCCCGTTGCAGCTCCCGCTCATCCACCACAAAGTCCCGGTTCTCTGCCGCCGCCAGCCTGACCATGGCCAGACGCTGCTCGCTGGAGCAGTGCGGGTTGGCGCGGTGGGGCGGGATATGGTTCGGGATCAGCCGCATCTCGGCCAGCCCGAGGGCATCGCGCGCCTCGATGGCCGGGCGCAGATGGCCGATATGGATAGGATCGAACGTGCCTCCCAGCAGGCCAATGGGCGCCTTCAGCACGGGCTGCTCTCCATCACCAGCGGCAGCGGGGTGCCATCACGAAAGCCGAGGGCAATGGTCTGCAGCATCAGCCACGCCTGTTCGGTATCGAAGCGGCGCTGGGCGTCGTCCAGCTGGGCCATCAGTTGCCACAGTTGCTGCAACTTGGCAAATGGCAGTCGGGTCAGTGCTTGCTGAATGAGCTGCTGGCGGCTCTGCCAGATGCGCAGGCGGCTGAAGTGCTCACCCAGCGGCTGGCCGTTGCGCATCGCCAACGACAGCTCGGTCAGCAGCTCCAGCTCGCGGCAGAGGGTCCAGGCCAGCATCCCCGGCTCGGTGCCTTCGGCCCGCAGGGCGGCCAGAATGCGCTGGGCCCGGTTCACCTTGCCTTCCAGCAGGGTATCGACCAGCTGGAACGGGGTGAAGTGGGCGTGGCGGATAATGGTCTCTTGCAGATAGGTGACGCTGATGGGCTGGGGCGGCGAGAGCAGGGTCAGCTTCTCGATCTCCTGGCTGGCGGCCAGCAGGTTGCCCTCGTAGGAGTGGCACATGAAGTTGATGGCATCCGGCAGCGCCTTGAGGCCAAAACGCGCAAAACGTGCGCTCATCCAGCGCGGGAAGAACTTGGGCTCAGGATGGTTGACCGGCACATAGGTGCCAATCTGGTAGAGCTTGTCGAACCAGGCTGCCTTCATCTGGGTCTGGTTGAGGCGACCGCCACTCAGCACCAGCAGCAGGTCGGGATGAAGCTGCTTGCCGATTTCGCTGATGCGGGCAGCGAGATCCTTGTCCACCTTGGCGGGCAGCTCCAGCTCGATGATCTGACGGGCGGAGAAGAGGCTCATGGCCTGACAGGCATCGTAGACCTGATTCCAGTCCAGTCCCTGCTCCACCACGAAGGTGTGGCGCTCATCGAAACCCTGCTTGCGGGCGATCTGACGGATGGCATCGATGGCCTCCAGTCGCAACAGGGGCTCGTCGCCAAAAACGAGATAGCAGGGCCGAAGCCCTGCTTTGAGGTGGTCACCAAATTGTTCCGGGTAGATCCGCATCAGAAGCTGACCTGACTCAACTGCCGGATCACCTGATTGGCCGCCTGCTCCTGCATTTCGCGGTTAAGCTGCTCCTGCTCACGGGAGGAGGCGAGCGCTGCATCCGGCTTGTTGAGGAAGCTGCGGTTGAAGTTGATCGGGAAGACCTGAGTCGGCTTGCCCGGTACCGAGATGGTGAACTGGGTACCAAAGCCCAGCACATATTCGGTGTCCGTCCCCAGCGCGTTGACCGAGGCGACCTGACTGGTGCTGCCTACGCCGCCCAGAGTGAGCACCGGAATGCCCTCCTTGTCGGCCAGGGTCACGCCAGAGGCCTTCAGACGGGTGGTAACCATCCGGTAGAAGTCGCTCTTGTTGTCGCCCACGACCTTCATGGTCATCAGCTCGCTCGGAATGCCGTTGCCGCGCATGTGAAAGCCGCAGCCTTGCAACAGCAGACCAGCCAGCACGATGGCCATCCAGCGGGTGAAGATGGTGCCCATAGAAAATCCTCTTTGCATTAAGGGAAAGCGGCGGGCGCAGGGCCCGCCGTTATCATCCGTTTGCTGTCACAGATTGGCAATGATCAGTTGGCAACCGATCAGTTAGCAACGATGTTGAGCAGCTTGCCCGGTACATAGATCACCTTGCGCACGGTCAGGCCGTCGGTGAACTTCTGCACGGAGGCATCGGCCATCGCCAGCTTCTCGACATCGGCCTGGCTGATCTCGGCCGGCACGGTCAGTTTGCCGCGCATCTTGCCGTTGATCTGCACCACCACCAGCTTCTCGGTCTCGACCATGGCCGCTTCATCGGCCACCGGCCAGGCTGCGTGATCGATGTCGTCGCCCTTGCCCAGCATCTTCCACAGCTCGAAGCCGATGTGAGGGGTGATGGGGTAGAGCATGACCACCACGGCTTCCAGCGCTTCCTGCATCAGGGCGCGGTCCTGCTCGTCGTTGCCCAGCTTGGAGAGATTGTTCATCAGCTCCATGATGGCGGCGATGGCGGTGTTGAAGGTCTGACGGCGACCCACGTCATCACTCACCTTGGCGATGGTCTTGTGCAGTTCACGGCGTACCGCTTTCTGCTCGTTGGTGAGAGCCGCTACATCCAGTGCGGCAACGGCGCCACCGGAGACGTGTTCGAAGGTGACGCGCCACAGGCGACGCAGGAAGCGCTGGGCACCCTCTACGCCGGAGTCGGACCAC
Source organism: Aeromonas sp. Y318-3 (assembly GCF_027706185.1). Classification (NCBI taxonomy): domain Bacteria; kingdom Pseudomonadati; phylum Pseudomonadota; class Gammaproteobacteria; order Aeromonadales; family Aeromonadaceae; genus Aeromonas; species Aeromonas sp. Y318-3. Next base: position 147,757 of record NZ_JAPDCN010000007.1, on the reverse strand, counting down.
TCCAGGGTCATCTCGGCCGGAGAGGCGAACATCATGAACAGACGGACGGTATCGGCGCCGTAACGCTCGACCATCAGCTGCGGGTCGATGCCGTTGTTCTTGGACTTGGACATCTTGGTCATGCCGGAGTGCATTACCTCACGGCCTTCGTTGTCGATGGCCTTGGTGATGCGACCCTTCTCGTCACGCTCTACCTTGACGTCAGTCGGGCTGACCCAGACGTTGCCGCCCTTCTCGTCTTTGTAGTAGAAGGCGTCGGCCAGCACCATGCCCTGGCAGAGCAGGCGCTTGAACGGCTCATCGCTGTTGACCAGACCGGCGTCACGCAGCAGCTTGTGGAAGAAGCGGGCATAGAGCAGGTGCATACAGGCGTGCTCGATACCGCCGATGTACTGATCCACCGGCAGCCAGTGGTTGGCAGCAGCCGGATCCAGCATGCCCTTGTCGTAGTCCGGGGAGCAGTAGCGCGCGTAGTACCAGGAGGACTCCATAAAGGTGTCGAAGGTATCGGTCTCGCGGAACGCTTCCTGACCGTTGTAGGTGGTCTTGGCCCACTCGGCGTCGGCCTTGATCGGGCTCTGGATACCGTCCATCACCACATCTTCCGGCAGCAGCACCGGCAGCTGGTCTTCCGGCGTCGGCACCACGGAGCCGTCAGCCAGGGTCAGCATCGGGATGGGGGCACCCCAGTAGCGCTGACGGGAGACACCCCAGTCGCGCAGACGGAAGTTGACGGTGCGCTTGCCTTTGCCCAGCCCTTCCAGCTTGCTGGCGATGGCATCGAAGGCGCCCTGGAAGTCGAGACCGTCGAACTCGCCGGAGTTGAACAGAACGCCCTTATCGGTGTAAGCCGCTTCGCTCACGTTGACGTCGCCATCAACCGGCTTGATCACCGCCTTGATGTCGAGGCCATATTTGGTGGCGAACTCGAAGTCACGCTGGTCGTGAGCCGGAACTGCCATCACGGCGCCGGTGCCGTAGTTCATCAGCACGAAGTTGGCGACCCAGACCGGTACCTTGCGGCCATCCAGCGGGTGAATGGCATAGAGGCCGGTGGCCATGCCCTTCTTCTCCATGGTGGCCAGTTCCGCTTCGGCTACCTTGGTGTTCTTGCACTCTTCGATGAAGGCAGCCAGCTCAGGATTGTTCTGGGCTGCTTGCAGCGCCAGCGGGTGACCGGCAGCGATACCGACATAGGTGACGCCCATGAAGGTGTCCGGACGGGTGGTATAGACCTCCAGCTGCTCAGCCTGACCCTCGATGGCGAAGCTGATGTTGACCCCTTCGGAGCGGCCAATCCAGTTGCGCTGCATGGTCTTGACCATCTCCGGCCAGCCTTCCAGATTGTCGATGTCGTTGAGCAGCTCTTCGGCGTAGTCGGTGATCTTGATGAACCACTGGGGGATCTCTTTCTGCTCCACCGGGGTGTCACAGCGCCAGCAGCAGTTGTCGACCACCTGCTCGTTGGCCAGTACGGTCATGTCGTTCGGGCACCAGTTGACGGAGGAGGTCTTCTTGTAGACCAGACCCTTCTCGTAGAGCTTGGTGAAGAACCACTGCTCCCAACGGTAGTAATCCGGTTTGCAGGTGGCGATTTCACGATCCCAGTCATAACCCAGACCCAGCATCTTCAGCTGGTTCTTCATGTATTCGATGTTTTCGTAGGTCCAGGGCGCCGGCGCGGTATTGTTTTTGATCGCGGCGTTCTCGGCCGGCAGACCGAATGCATCCCAACCTATGGGTTGCAGCACGTTCTTGCCATTGAGGCGTTGATAACGGGAGATCACATCACCTATGGTGTAGTTACGAACGTGCCCCATGTGTAGTCGACCAGACGGATAGGGGAACATGGACAGGCAGTAGAACTTCTCCTTGTCTACCTTCTCCACGGCCTTGAAGGTTTTCTTGGCATCCCAGTGCTTTTGCACTGCTGGTTCGATTGATTGGGGAACGTATTGCTCTTGCATTGGTGACATCCGGATCTGTGAAATGAATAGATAAATCAGCTGGGAAATCGCAATAGAATACCCATATCCTGCGGCGGCAACAACCGCCAGCGTCCCTTGGGCCTTAAGCCGGGCCAGATCAGGGTTTAGTAGAGGAGTTAGAGCCATGGACAAACGTCAAAAAGGGTACGAAGCCTTCATTGCCGAGCTGCAAAAACAGTGGCAAGAGACTGAAGAGTTCCAGGGGGAGCGCCTCAACCGGATGATTGCCAAGGTGCAGGCCTATCTGGAGGCTGCCAGCGACCTGACCCAGGACGAACTGGCGCTCATTGCCGAGTACGTGAAGCGGGATCTGGGCAACTATGACGAGGGGCGCCATGACGATAGTGCACAGGTGGAAGAGTCTGCCTTTATGCTGGCCCTCAAAGACACCGCCTGGTCCTGGCTGGCGGATGTGACCGACCGCGCCCAAGTGGAGTGGCGCGAGCTGGCCGACGAGCTGGAGCACAAGGGTGTTTACGAAGCGGGTGATTGGGTAGGGCTCGGGGTCATGGTGTGCGACCAGTGTGGCTGGCGCCATACCGTGCTGCATCCCCAGCAGCTCGATACTTGCCCCGAGTGCGGCTGCGCCGAGTATCATCGCGAGCCGCTCTCGCCCTGAGTCATGCCATCAATGTGGACGAGATAACGAGCAAATAGGCGCCATCAGGCGCCTTTTTCTTACTTGCAGGTTTCGTCGGGGCGTTTACTTGCCCGCGACGGAGAGGCCGCCAAAACGGATCTGCGGGGCGTAGAAGCCCTTGCCGTCGTTGTGGTGCAGGGTATCGCCGACCGCTTCCAGCTCGCCCAGCAGGCGGTAGAAGTTGCCTGCTACCGTGATGCCGCGCACCGGCCGCAGGCGAACTCCATCGCGACAGAGGAACCCTGACGCGCCAAAGGAAAAGTCACCGCTCACCGCATCGGCACCGGAATGCAGGCCGTCCAGCTTGACCAGCTCCAGATAGTCACCGCTCTGCACTTCCGCTTCGCAGTGGGGGCCCGCGCCAAACACCAGATGGCGAGCGGTCACATCGAGGGCGCTGCGGGCACCGCGAGCGGCAGAGCCGTTGCTGGCGACGCCAAAGTGGCGGGCGGTGGCGCTGTTGTGGAGCAGGGTTTTCAGCTCCCCTTCGCCAATCAGCAGCAGATCCGAGCTGGCCGCCCCCTCGCCATCAAACGCCTTGATGTTCATGCCGCCCGGCATATAGACCCGGCTCTCCAGAGTAAGCCAGCGTGACGCTACGCTCTGGCCGACCTTGCTGCGCCAGGGGTTGATCCCCTGCTGGGCCCACTTGCCCGACAGCACACCCTGAAAGCAGCCAAACAGGCTGGCGAAGCAGTTGGTGCTAAAGATGACGCTGTAGTGACCGCTCGGCACCGCTTCACCGGGCAGCAGACCATCGGCGATGGCGTAGATCTGCTCGATCAGGGCCTGACTGTCCAGCTCGTCGAAGCGGCGGCCATACTGCCCCTGCGAGTGCATCGACTGGCGGCCATCCCGTTCCACCAGCGCCGAGGTGTAGCAGCCGACGCTGAACTCGCCGTGCTGGCAGAGGGTGCCCTGACTGTTGGCGAGCCAGAGCTGGCTCTCCCCTTCGAAGAAGCTGTTGTAGGGGGCGCCGCTCACATCGGGCATGGCCAGCATGTCAGATTCCAGACGCAGGGCCAGAGCGATCTTCTCCTCAACCGGCGTGGTATCGGGCTGGTTGATCTCGGCGCAATCTGTGGTGATCCGGCTATTGGCCACCGAGATGCGCTGATCTGCATCCACCTTGGCAAAGCGGCTGGCATCGAGCGCATCCTGCAGCATGGCATCCAGCGCCAGCTCATCGAGGGATTCCGAGTAGGCGATGCCGACCCGACCCTCTTTTATCAGGCGAATACCGAGTTGCTGGCTGCTGGTGACCTTGTATTCACCCAGCTCGCCCTTGTCTGCCTTGAGGGAGAAGGCCTTCTCCTGATTGGCGATGATGTCTGCCTCGGCGCCGAGGTCGGCCACTTTATCCAGCAGGCGGGTGAGCAGTTGGTTCATGTCGATGGTGCTCATCAGGCGTTTCCTCCCACCAGAATATTGTCCACTTTTAGCGCCGGCTGGCCCACCGAGGTGGGGACCGAGCCCGAGACCGAGCCGCACATACCGGCGGCCAGTGCCAGGTTGCGGCCCACCATGGAGATCTCTTTGAGCACCTGCGGGCCGGTGCCGATCAGGGTGGCCGACTTGAGCGGCTTGGTGATTTTGCCGTGCTCGATGAGGTAGGCCTCCTGCACATTGAAGTTGAATTCACCGGTGCCGGGCTGTACCGAGCCGCCCCCCATCTTCTTGGCGTAGATGCCGTGCTCTACCGTGGCCAGCATATCGTCGAGGCTGTGGTTGCCCGGCTCGATATAGGTGTTGCGCATGCGCGAGGTGGGGGCGTACTTGTAGGATTCGCGCCGACCCGATCCGGTGCGGGAATAACCGGTCTTGAGGGCGCCCATTCTGTCCACCAGAAAACCGGTCAGGATGCCGTCCTTGATGAGCTGGGTATGCTGGGTCGCCATCCCCTCGTCATCGACGTTGATGGAGCCCCAGGCGTTGCCTTGCAGTCCCTCGTCCACCGCATTGACTACCGGATTGGCGATAAGCTGGCCCATCTTGTCGTGGAACACCGACGCCTTCTTGGCCACCGAGGTGGTCTCCAGCAGATGACCACACGCCTCGTGGAAGATGACGCCGCCAAAGCCGTTCTCCATGATGACCGGCAGGGCGCCGCTCGGGCAGGGAGCCGCGCCCAGCTTCACCAGTGCCTGACGGGTGGCGGTGAGGGCCAGCTCGCACGGATCGATGCGATCGGCATGCTCCCACCCCATCAGGGCGCCGGGGGCCTCGTAACCGACGCTCTGCTCGCTCCCTTCCATGGCGATGGTCTGGGCCATGATGCGGTTGTAGTGGCGGCGATCGGCGACTTGCACTCCTTCGCTGTTGAAGATTTCCACTTCCTGCTCCCAGCCCAGCACGTTGCCGGAGAACTGGCTCACCTTGTCGCTCTCGGCGCGGGCCGCCGCATCCATGGCGTGCAGATAGGCGATCTTCTGCTCCAGCAGCTTGTCTGCCGAGAGCGGCAGCGCGACCGGGTTGCGATCGCTCAGGCGGGTGAAATCGAAGGCGGTGGCGGTCACCACAGGGTCGCGGCGGTCTTTGGCCGCCAGCAGGGTGACGATGCGCAGCAGCTCGTCGCGGCTGGCTTGGTTGGTGTAGCCGTAGAGCACCTTGTGGCCGTAACAGAGGCGCACACCGATGCCGAAATCGAGGCCACCGCTGATGTTCTCTATCTGGCTGGAGAGCAGGCTGAGCTGGCTGCGGCGCTTGCGCTCGACAAACAGCTCGGCGAAATCGGCACCCAGTGCCAGCGCGTGATCGAGCACGTCACGGGCGATGGCGGGGGCCAACAGGGAGAATGGAGTCATAGAATATCCTTTTCTGGTCTGTCCGTTTGCTTCCGACATCCGGCTCTGATTGTTATGGGATGTCGAGTCCATTGTTGCAGACCAGCACAAAAAAGTCGCTATAGCGTCATGCGATGATACCGATTGAGAAAATCGGTACGATAACTGCGCCCGGGCGGCCACATCCACAGGGAGTGGCCGCCTTGAGATGAGTGAAAAAGATCAGAGCAGGGCGTGGATTTCGCTCAGGATCTGCTCGACCCACTGCTCGATGCGCGGATCGGTCTGGTCATATTGGTTGGCATCATCGAGGGCCAGCCCGACGAAGTGACGGCCATCGTCGATCAGTGCCTTGGAGGCATCGAACTCATACCCTTCGTTGGGCCAGTAGCCCACCAGCTTGACCCCTTTTGGCACCAGCTGATCGTGCAGCATGCCGAGGGCGTCCTGGAACCATTCGCCATAACCGAGCTGATCGCCGAGGCCAAACAGGGCCACGATGCGTCCCTCCAGATGGAGATCAACGATATCTTCCCAACGGGACTCCCAGTCCTCCTGCAGCTCGCCGAAATCCCAGGTGGAGATGCCGAGGATCAGGATCTCGTAATCCTCCATCCGGCGCAGGGAGACATCCTTGATATTGTGAATATCCACCAGCTCGGGGCCGATGAGGGCGCGGATCTTCTCGGCAGCCATCTCGGTGTAGCAGGTGGTGGAACCGTAAAACAGACCAATCTTCATCGCTCTACTCTCTGTTGGCGCTTTCTCGCTTGCTTTTGGCGCGTTCTCGCATGCTCGTGTGGGCTGCGCCATGTTGGCAACACGATGGGTAACGTAAGGGGAGGGCGCCAGTCTAGCAGATTGCCATTCGACCTTCACCGCCCGGCAAGGGGCGTGGCAAACGTGCCTTATCTTTCCAATGAAAGTGCCTTGTCTTTCCAAGGAGTTGGCGCGTTACAATGGGCCATCGATCCCCTGATTGCAGCGCACCATGAGCAAACCCGCCCCCCATCCCCTGATTGAACCCTTCCTCGACGCCCTCTGGCTGGAGCGGGGATTGTCTGACAACACGGTCAGTTCCTATCGCAGCGATCTGGAGAAGTTCTCCATCTGGCTCGACGAGCAGGGGAGCTCGCTGCTGCTGGCGGGGATGGACGAGATCCAGCACTACCTCGCCTGGCGGGTCGATCACCAGTTTGCGGCGAGCAGCACCGCCCGCTTCCTGTCGGCCCTGCGCCGTTTTTACCAGTATCTCAACCGTGAGAAGCTGCGCATCGACGATCCGACCGTGCTGCTGGAGGGGCCCAAGCTGCCGAAAAAACTCCCCTCCGATTTAAGCGAAACGGAGGTGGAGGCACTCTTGAGTGCGCCGCTGGTGGATGACCCGCTGGAGTTGCGGGACAAGGCGATGCTGGAGCTGCTCTACGCCACCGGCTTGCGGGTTTCCGAGCTGGTGGGGCTCACCGCCGAGCATGTCAGTTTGCGTCAGGGCTTGGTGCGCGTAGTGGGCAAGGGTAACAAGGAGCGGCTGGTGCCGATGGGCGAGGAGGCGATGCACTGGCTGGAGCGTTACTACCGGGAGGCCCGCACCCTGCTGCTGGGGGGCTCCAGCTCGGATGTGGTATTTCCCTCCAAGCAGGCCCGTATGATGACCCGCCAGACCTTCTGGCATCGCATCAAGCTCTATGCCCTGCGGGCCGGGATTAACGGCGAGCTATCCCCCCATACCTTGCGCCACGCCTTCGCCACCCATCTGCTCAACCACGGCGCCGATCTGCGGGTGGTACAGATGCTGCTGGGCCATGCGGATCTCTCCACTACTCAGATCTACACCCATGTGGCCAACGAGCGACTCAAGGCGCTGCACGGGGAGCACCACCCCAGAGCTTGAGTGGCTGGCCTCCCAAAAACAAAAAACCGCCAGCAGGCGGTTTTTTTATCTCTACACGACAGGAGATGGCGCTTATTTCCCTTGCTGGGATTTCAGCAGATCACGGATCTCGGTCAGCAGCTCCTGATCCTTGGTCGGGCCTGCCGGGGCGGCGGCTTCTTCTTCCTGCTTCTTCTTCAGGGTGTTGATGGCCTTCAGTCCCATGAAGATGGCGAAGGAGATGATCAGAAAGTCGATGATGGTCTGGATGAACTTGCCATAGGCGATGACCACGGCGGGTGTTGCACCTTCTGCGGCCTTCAGGGTGACCGCCAGGTCGCTGAAGTCCACGCCGCCCAGGATCAGGCCGATGGGCGGCATGATCACGTCACCGACAAAAGAGGAGACAATTTTGCCGAAGGCGGCACCAATGATGATACCGACCGCCATATCGATGACGTTGCCGCGAGCGGCAAAGGCTTTGAACTCTTGAATCAGACTCATTATTTCCTCCGAAATTAAACAAGATAGCGCGTTGATTACCCTTGCCAAAGGGCGAACTCTTGTCAGGAAAAACAGAGGCTAAGCCGCGTTGTTCCTGTCGTCCTGACTAGCTTGCGGGCGTTATGAGTCCTTGGCAATCGGGGGGAACCATTTTTTTGGTACAAAGTGATATTAATTTTTTGGTAAGTAGCTGGTTGAATGATGAGCTGTGCTGCTGTAGTTTGCTGGGTCGATTCATTCATACCACGTGAGTAAACAAGTGAAGTATTTACTACTGGGAATGATGCTTTTGTGCACATTTGCTGCCGGAGCGGGGATGGATACCCAAGCCTTGAAACAGACCATCACGGCCCGGCTGGGGGTCCCCGTCTATCTGGTTGAACCGACCCCGATCGCAGGGTTGTATATGCTGGGCACCTCGCAGGGGGTGCTCTACAGCGATGCCAAAGGGGATTATGTGGTGCAGGGGGTCATGCTGGATATGACCCGCGACATGAAGAACCTGACCATCTCGGGTATGCGCGAGCAGCGCCGACTTGGCTTGGCACAGGTGGCCCATGCCCCCATCGTGCTCAAGGCCCGGAATGAGCGTCACCGGGTCGCACTGTTTCTCGGCGAGCAGGACGCCAAGCGCCGTCAGCTCTCCGGCACCTTGCAACACCTGCAGGCATCCGGGGTGAGCGTGGCACTATATCCGGTGATTGATCACGCCGAACGGGCTACAGACTGGTGCAGCGATCCCCTGCTGCAAAATGATCCGTTAAAAGCCTATTTGCCTCAAACAGCATGTAGTGAGACCCTTATCCAAAATATTGGCCTGAGCCAATGGTTGGGGGTCAAGGTACTGCCGGCCTGGGTCTCCTCCGACGGGGATCTGGTGCGCGGGTATCAGAGCCCCGAACAGCTGCTCAAGATACTGGATAATTTTGATGCCTCTGCACATTCGTCGTCGTCCGCGAGTTGATGATTCCCATCTGCCTGCCACCCTGCACCCCCTGCTTCGCCAAATCTTCGCCAGCCGTGGCGTAGAGGATCCCGCCCTGCTGGAGCGCAGCGCCAGCCAGCTGTTGCCGCCCCAGCGCCTCTATGGCATGGAGCAGGCGGTGCCGCTGCTGGCGGATGCCCTGACCGCCCAGAAACGGATCCTGATTGTCGGTGACTTCGACTGCGATGGTGCCACCAGTTCGGCCCTGTGTGTGCTGGCCCTGCGCGCCATGGGCGGTCGCCACATCGATTTTCTGGTGCCCAACCGCTTCGAGTTTGGCTACGGCCTCACCCCCGAAATTGTCGAGCTGGCGGTGGCGCGCGGCGCCGAGTTCCTGATCACGGTGGATAACGGCATCTCCAGCATCGCCGGGGTGGCGGCTGCCAAGGCGGCCGGCATGCAGGTACTGGTTACCGATCACCATTTACCGGGTCAGGAGCTGCCTGACGCCGATGCCATCGTCAACCCGAACCAGCATGGTTGCGATTTCCCCTCCAAGTCGCTGGCCGGGGTGGGGGTAGCCTTCTACCTGATGGCGGCCCTCAACACCCATCTGCGTCAGCTCGGCTGGTACGAACGGCAAGGGTTGCGAGCCCCCAATGTGGCGGATTACCTCGATCTGGTGGCCCTCGGCACGGTCGCCGACGTGGTGGCGCTCGATGGCAACAACCGCATTTTGGTCCATCAGGGCTTGCAGCGGATCCGGGCCGGCCGCTGCCGCCCCGGCATTCAGGCGCTGGTGGATGTGTCGGGCCGCGATGGTCGCCGTCTCACCGCCGCCGATCTCGGTTTCGCGCTGGGGCCGCGCCTCAATGCGGTGGGCCGTCTCGATGACATGTCCCTCGGGGTTGCCTGTCTGCTCTGCGATGATCTCAATCTGGCGCGCCAGCTTGCGGCCGAGATGGACAGCCTCAATCAGGAGCGCAAGGAGATCGAGCAGGGGATGCAGCAGGAGGCCCTCACTACCCTGGAGCAGATCCGTTTTCGCGATGGCGAGGTGCCGTCGGGCATAGTGCTGCACCGCAACGAGTGGCATCAGGGGGTGGTGGGGCTGGTGGCTTCCAAGGTGAAGGAGAAGTACTACCGCCCGGTCATTGCCTTTGCCGAGAGCAGCGAGAGCGAGCTCAAGGGCTCCGGCCGCTCCATCCCCGGCGTGCACTTGCGCGATGCGCTGGAACTGCTCGATACCCGCCACCCGGGCCTGATGGGCAAGTTTGGTGGCCATGCCATGGCGGCGGGGTTGACCCTGCCCAAGGCCAACATTGAGGCGTTTGGTCGGGCCTTTGAGGCGGTCATCAGCGAGCTGGTGACGCCGGAGCTCTTGACCGGGGTGCTGCTCACCGATGGCGAGTTGTTGCCGGATGAGCTCAATATCGAACTGGCGGAGCTGATTCGCGCCTCCGGCCCCTGGGGTCAGGCCTTCCCCGAGCCGCTGTTTGACGGCGAGTTCGTGCTGGTGCAGCAGCGGCTGGTGGGGGAGAAACACCTCAAAATGATGCTGACCACCGATTCCGGTCACGCGGTGGATGCCATCGCCTTTGGCGTCGATCTCAAGCGCTGGCCCGATGCCACGGTCAAGCGGGTGCGGCTGGTCTACCGGCTTGACGTCAACGAGTGGCGCGGCAACCGCAGCGTGCAGCTGCTGGTGGAGCATCTGGAGGCAGCCGGTCTCTGAGTCAAGAGCATCGCAGCCCTATCGCTGACAACGGCCACCCTCGGGTGGCCGTTTTTGTTGGCGGATCTCTGGAAAAGGGCGTTGACCTGTCTATAGCTTTACAGTTTAAGCTCGTCTCTATCGGGTCACCTGAGGGCCCGCACCGTGAGTGATTGCCATGAAAATATCCGAACTGGCCCGCCGCTGCGGCCTCGCCCGCTCCACCCTGCTCTATTACGAGAAGCTGGGGGTGATTGCCGGCACCCGGGCCGCCAACGGCTATCGCCACTATGACGAGGGGGATCTGCAGCGACTGCAGATGGTGCAGGCTCTGCAGGCAGGTGGCCTCAGCCTCAAGCAGTGCCTCGCCTGTCTGGCTGGCGAGATAGATCAGGCGGCATTGCAGGCCCGGGTCAGGGAGCTGGATGAGGAGCTGGCGCGGATGCAGCGCGCCCGGGATCTGTTGGCGGATCTGGCAGGGCTGCGCCCGCGCTCCGGTGAGGAGTTCAAGGCCTGGCAGCTGCAACTGCAGCGCGAGGCACCGGAGGCCTACTTCGCTTGGGTGATGAAACAGGGTTTTAGCGAGAAAGATCGCTACCACTTGCAATGGTTGAGCAAAGACATGAATGAACATGAGCGTTACATCAAAGACTTTATCCAGCTGCTGGATGGCATGAGTTACTGGGGGCCGGGGGATCGCGCCTTCACTCAGCTGCAGTTTGCCGCCTTGCCCATCCGGCCGCGCCGGATCCTCGACATGGGCTGCGGGCGCGGTGCCTCGACCATGGCGCTGGCTCAGGTGACCGATGCCGCCATTGTGGCCATCGATCTGGAAGAGGAGGCACTGGCCGCCGTGGCGCACTCCGCCCGTGCTGCGGGCTTTGAGCATGTCTCCACCCTCTGCGCCAACATGGCGGCACTGCCGGACGATCTGGCCCCGGCCGACCTCATCTGGGCAGAGGGGAGCGCTTACGTGATGGGGGTTGCCAATGCGCTGAAGGCGTGGCGCCCGCTGCTCGCGAGCCCGCAGGCTTGCATCGTGCTGAGTGATGCGGTCTGGCTGACCGATAACCCGCCCGAGGAGGCATTGGCATTCTGGCAGCAGGATTATCCCGCCATGCAGACGCTGGCGGGCCTGCTTGAGACGATACAAGCGGCAGGCTACCGCTGCCTGTCACATACTCCCTTGCCGATGAGCGCCTGGAACAACTATCTGGATCCCATCGAGGTCAATCTGGTGCGCTATCGTGACGAGCTGGGGGAGAGTTCCGCATGGCAGGACTTGAGCCGGGAAGTAGCCATCCACCGCCAATATCTGGGCAGTTACGGCTATGTGATCTGCTGCCTGCAAAAAGATGCGTGATTAGCTGTCGTAAAAAAACGAGGCGCCTGCGGGCGCCTCGTTGTTTATCGGGGATTGCGGATGGCCATTACAGCTCGCGGGCCCAGGGGTGAGCCTTGGGGCGCAGCGCCAGCGCCAGACCCAGCAGCAGCACGGTCAGACCGTAGAGGGGCCAGCTGCCAAAGCGCATGTAGGGGGTCTCGCCGTGGGCGGGACGCACTTCGCTGCGCAGCACGCCCGCTTCAAACTGCGGGATCTGGCCGATGATGCTGCCGTCGATTTCGGTAACGATAGTGATGCCGGTGTTGGTGTCCCGCAGCAGCGGACGAGCCAGCTCCAGCGCGCGCATCCGGGCGATCTCCATATGCTGCCAGGGGCCGATACTGGTGCCGAACCAGGCATCGTTGGAGACGGTCAGCAGGAAGTCGGTATCGGCATTGACGTTACGGCGCACCTCTTCCGGGAAGATGATCTCGTAGCAGATGGCGGCGGCGAACTTGAGCCCCTTGGCGATCAGATTTGGCTGCACTGCGTCGCCTCGGCTGAAGGAGGACATCGGCAGGTTGAAGAAGGGGGCGATGGGGCGCAGCAGATCTTCAAACGGCACGAACTCGCCGATGGGCAGCAGGTGGTACTTGTTGTAGCGGTTGGAGTGGTTGTAGAAGTAGGACTCCTTGCCATCCGCATCCTGCACCCCCATGCCGAGCACGGTATTGTAGAAGCGCTGTTGCTGCTCGTCGTAGTGGATGATCCCCGCCAGCAGGCCGGTATCGTTCACCTTCATCGCCTTGTCCAGATTCTCCAGATAGGGGCCCATCGCCTTCTCTATGGCCGGGATCGCCGACTCCGGCCAGACGATGATGTCGGCATCCTGATTCTCGCGGCTCAAGTCCTGATAGGTGCGTACCGTGGGGGCCAGCGCCTCCGGATCCCACTTGAGGGACTGGGCAATATTACCCTGCACCAGTGCCACCTTGACCGGCTCGCCACGGGTCACCCAGTTGAGTTGCATCAGGCCGTGAGCACCGGCAACCAGCAGGGCAGGCACCGCCAGCCAGAGCGGGGAGCGGGATTTCCACACCAGCCAGATAGCGGAAGCGGAGAACAGCAGAGCAAGGGTGATGCCTTGCACCCCGAGAATGGGGGCAAAGCCCTTGAGGGGACCGTCGATCTGGCTGTAGCCAAACCAGAGCCAGGGGAAGCCGGTCATCACCCAGCCGCGCAGCCAGTCAGCCACCAACCAGAGGGCCGGGAAGGCGAGCTGCCAGCGGCTCCAGTGACGGCCGCCAAAGAAGCGGGCAAAGACCCAGCAGGCGAGCGTCGGGTAGAGTGCCAGATAGGCGGAGAGCCCGGCCAGCAGCACAAAGGCGACCGGCAGCGGGATGCCGCCAAACTCGGTCATGCTGACGTGGATCCACCACAGCCCCGGCAAAAAGAGTCCCATGGCGTAGCCAAAACCGCGCCAGGCGGCCTGTTTCGGCGTTGCTTTGTCCAGCAGGGCGTAGAGGCCAAGCAGGGAGGGGATCACCAGCGGCCAGTAGCCGAAGGGGGAGAAGGCCAGCACGGCGATGGCACCAGAGGCCAATGCACTTAGGCTTAACAGAATTTTGGAAGTAACAGGGGATAATCTCACGGGCGATGGTGCTCGTCTTGGTGTGCAACTGGGGTCGAATGGCCGGTATCTTAACCTGTAAGCGGGGCAACGGCGAGCCTCGATGCCGGTGGCAGAGAGCACAACGCCCCGAGGTCGGGGCGTTGTTTCACACATCGAGCGGATCTGCCTATTGCGGCTCGGATTGCGCCGCCGCGTGGTGCTCGGGGATCTTCACCTGCAACTGCTGCAGACGACGCCGGTCGGCATGCATCACCTTGAACAGGTAGCCATCCAGCTCGATCTCCTCGCCCTTCTTGGGCAGGTGGCTGAATGCGTGCATCACCAGACCGCCTACCGTATCCACCTCTTCATCGCTGAATTTGGTGCCGAAGAAGTCGTTGAAATCCTCGATCTCGGTCAGGGCACTGATGGAGAAGACCCGCTTGCTGAGGCGGCGGATTTCGTCCGGCTCATCCTCGATGTCGTCAAACTCGTCGTCGATCTCACCAACGATCAGTTCCAGTATGTCTTCGATGGTCACCAGACCGGAGACGCCACCAAATTCGTCGACCACGATGGCCATGTGGTAGCGCTCTTCACGGAACTCCTTGAGCAGACGGTCAACCCGTTTGCTTTCCGGCACGATCACCGTGGGGCGCAAGATTTTCTCGAGATGCAGCGGCTCGCTGGCGTGATGGCCGCCAAACCCGAAGGGGAGCAGGTCCTTGGCGAGCAGAATGCCCTCCACATGATCCTTGTCCTCGTTGATCACCGGGAAGCGGGAGTGGCCGGACTCGATGATCACCGGCAGGATTGCATCCACCGGCTGGGACTTCTCGATGGTCACCATCTGGGAGCGGGGGATCATGATATCGCGCACGCGAAGATCAGCGATCTCCAGCACCCCCTCGATCATGTCCTTGGTGTCCTGATCGATGAGGTCGCGCTCTTCGGCATCGGCTATCACGTCTACCAAATCATTGCGGTCTTTTGGCTCGCCCTGGAAGAGTTGGCTGAGTTTGTCGAGCCAGGTTTTCTTCGGCGAGCCGGTACTAGGGTGATCGTCGGTCATTTTCTCTCTTGGTTACTCGTATGAACACACTTGAAATAGTTCGGGTTATATAAGGATGGCCATCTGCTGTTTCAAGACGATGACCATCCGGTTCTTTACTCTTCGTCGTTCAGATAAGGATCGGCAAAACCGAGCTCCTGCATGATGTCGCGCTCAAGCGCTTCCATCTCTTCGGCTTCCTCATCCTCGATATGGTCATAACCTAGCAGATGCAGACTGCCGTGCACAACCATGTGGGCCCAGTGGGCCATCAGGGGCTTGTTCTGCTCCTCGGCCTCGCGCTCTACCACCTGACGGCAGATCACCAGATCGCCGAGCAGCGGCAGCTCCAGACCGGGCGGCGCCTCGAACGGGAAGGAGAGCACGTTGGTGGGCTTGTCCTTGCCGCGATAGGTGAGGTTGAGCTCGTTGCTCTCCGCCTCATCGACGATACGCACCGTCACTTCAGCCTCCTGCTGGAAGCCGAGAATGGTGCCGTCGAGCCAGCCTTGCAACTGGGCTTCGGTGGGCAGGCCATCAGTGCTGGCACTGGCCAGCTGCAGATCCAGGGTTACGCTCATTGCTCGCTCTCTTTGCTGGAGTTTGTTTGGCCGGCCACCTTCTCGGCTGCCTGTTTGGCGTCGAACGCCTCATAGGCCTGCACGATACGGGCCACCACCGGGTGGCGAACCACGTCTTTGGACTCGAAGAAGTTGAATGACAGACCATCGACCCCTTGCAGCACTTCCAGCGCGTGGCGCAGGCCGGATTTGGCGTTGCGCGGCAGGTCTACCTGGGTGATGTCGCCGGTGACCACTGCCTTGGAGTTGAAGCCGATCCGGGTCAGGAACATCTTCATCTGCTCTGTGGTGGTGTTCTGGGCCTCATCGAGAATGATAAAGGCGTCATTGAGGGTTCTTCCGCGCATATAGGCGAGCGGCGCCACTTCGATGATGTTGCGCTCCATCAGCTTCTCGACCCGCTCAAAGCCCAGCATCTCGAACAGGGCGTCGTAGAGCGGGCGCAGGTACGGATCCACCTTCTGGGAGAGATCGCCGGGCAGGAAGCCCAGCTTCTCCCCCGCTTCCACCGCCGGACGGGTCAGCAGAATGCGGCGAATTTCCTGACGCTCCAGCGCATCCACTGCCGCTGCGACCGCCAGATAGGTCTTGCCGGTACCGGCTGGGCCTATGCCGAAGCAGATATCGTGGCGCACGATATTGGCGATGTACTGGGCCTGATTTGGGCTGCGTGGTTTGATGAGACCGCGCTTGGTCTTGACCGTCACCTCCTTGCCATAGGGGATGCTCGGCGCGGGTTCATCATCCTGCTCCAGCACCCGTGACTCCTGAATGGCCAGATGGACCATGTCGGGGGTGATGTCGGTCACCTTGCCACCCTTGAGGGGCTGGGTTTCCACATAGAGGTGTTTGAGGATGACGGCGGCGGCATCCAGCTGGGCCGGTTTGCCCACCAACTGGAAGTGGCTGTCACGGTAGCTGATCTCGACGCCGAGGCGGCGCTCCAGCTGCTTGATGTTGTCATCGAAGGGGCCGCACAGGCTGGCAAGGCGCTGGTTGTCGGCGGGCTCCAGATGCAGATTCAGGGTCGAGATGTGTCGGCTCAAAATATCCTCGTCTCAAGGCGCTCCCCATCCGCCGGGCGAATGGGGAGGAGGGGATTAATGGGGAGTGAAGGCGGCAACGCCCAGCTCGTCCGGTACGTTATCCGGGCGACGGGCCAGGATTTCGCTCGGGGCGGTGGCGATCCGCAGGTTCATCTCGCTCTCGCCGCGGATGAACTTGCCGCGCAGGGAGTTGGGACGCACCTCGGTGATCTCCACGTCGGCAAAGCCGCCGATCAGGGTGTGCTGGCCTTCGAAGTTGACCACCCGGTTGTTCTCGGTGCGGCCACACAGCTGCATCGGGTCGAGCTTGGAGGGCCCTTCCACCAGGATGCGCTGGGTGGTGCCCAGCATGGCACGGCCAATCTGCATCGCCTGGTTGTTGATGACGTGCTGCAGGCGGGCCAGACGGGCTTTTTTCACTTCCATGTCGACATCGTCGGGCATGTCGGCGGCCGGGGTGCCCGGGCGCGGGCTGAAGATGAAGCTGAAGCTCATGTCGAAACCCACATCCTCGATCAGCTTCATGGTCGCTTCAAAGTCTTCGTCCGTCTCGTTCGGGAAGCCAACGATGAAGTCGGAGCTGATGGTGATGTCGGGACGGGCGGCACGCAGGCGACGGATCTTGGATTTGTACTCCAGGATGGTGTGCGGGCGCTTCATCATGGTCAGGATGCGATCAGAGCCGCTCTGCACCGGCAGGTGCAGGAAGCTGACCACTTCCGGGGTGTCTTTGTAGACTTCGATGATGTCGTCGGTGAACTCGATCGGGTGGCTGGTGGTGTAGCGAATGCGATCGATACCGTCGATAGCGGCCACCAGACGCAGCAACTCGGCGAAGGTGCAGATGCCGCCATCAAAGGTCGGACCGCGGTAGGCGTTGACGTTCTGGCCGAGCAGGTTCACTTCGCGCACGCCCTGCTGGGCGAGTTGGGCGATTTCGTAAAGCACGTCGTCCAGCGGACGGCTCACCTCTTCACCGCGGGTGTAGGGCACCACGCAGTAAGTACAGTATTTGGAGCAGCCTTCCATGATGGAGACGAACGCGGTGGCCCCTTCGGCGCGCGGTTCGGGCAGGCTGTCGAATTTTTCGATCTCGGGGAAGGCGATATCAACCTGGGCACCACGGCCCTCCTGCACTTCCTTGATCATGGCGGGCAGGCGATGCAGGGTCTGCGGGCCGAACACGATATCCACATAGGGAGCGCGCTGGCGGATGGCATCGCCCTCCTGAGAGGCAACGCAGCCACCCACGCCGATCACCAGACCGGGCTTGTTGGCCTTGAGCTTTTTCCAGCGTCCCAGCTGGTGGAACACCTTCTCCTGCGCCTTTTCGCGGATGGAGCAGGTATTCAGCAGCAAGACATCTGCCTCTTCGGGCTCTTCGGTAAGGGTGTAGCCATTGCTGGCATCCAACAGGTCGGCCATTTTGGACGAGTCATACTCGTTCATCTGGCAACCCCATGTTTTAATGTGAAGTTTCTTGCTCATTGCTTCTCTTGACTTGTTTTGAAATCGGCATGGTCAAAGGACCGCGCATTTTACTCCGCAATCTGGATACTGCCTAGCTAATATCCAGCTGGCAATGGTGCTCACCCGATACCTGTTGCCAGCAAGCTCAATAGGCTTTCTCCTTGATTTGACCCAGCAATTCCCCGTTTGTCTCACTGTTTATCAGCCGCCCTTGCGCTATCATGCAGCCATCCGGTTCACGTCCGGGCGCTGTCGCCGGACGCACCCTTTCAGGAATAAATGTATGGAACAGTGTGATATCGCCGTCGTCGGCGCCGGCATGGTGGGCGCCGCCACCGCCTGCCTGCTGGCAGCTCAGGGCCTCTCGGTGCGGGTCATCGAGACCCAACTGCCGGAGCATTACGCGCCGGAGCAGCCGCTGGATCTGCGGGTCTCCGCCATCAGTCAGGCCTCGGTGGCGCTGCTGGAGCAGGCCGGTGCCTGGCACCATCTGCAGCAGATGCGGCTCTGCCCCTACCGCCGACTGGAGACCTGGGAGCTGGACGGTTTTGCCACCCGCTTCAATTCCGCCGATCTCGGTCTGCCCCAGCTCGGCTACATCATCGAAAACCGGCTGGTGCAGCTCGCCCTGCTCAAACGGATGGAGGATTTCCCCACCATCCAGACCCACACCCCGGCGGCGGTGACCAGCCTGCGCCAGAGTGCAGATGAAGCTGTGCTGACTCTGGACGACGGCACCGAGCTGGCGGCCCGCTGGGTGCTGGCTTGCGATGGTGCCGAATCCCACACCCGCAAGCTGGCGGGTATCGGCGTATCGCGCTTCGAGTACCGCCAGCACTGCATGTTGATCAATATCGACACCGACTTTGCGCAGGAAGATATCACCTGGCAGCAGTTCACCCCGAGCGGCCCGCGCGCCTTCCTGCCACTACCAGGCCAGCACGGCTCTCTGGTGTGGTATGACAGCCCGGCTCGGATCCGGGCGCTGGCAGCCATGAGCAACGAGGCGCTCGCCGCCGAAGTGCGCCGCCACTTCCCGAGTCGGCTCGGCGGGTTCACCGTCACCGGCAAGGGGAGCTTCCCGCTGGTGCGCCGCCACGCCAACGACTATCACGTCGGTCGGGTGGTGCTGCTTGGCGATGCTGCCCACACCATCAACCCGCTGGCGGGGCAGGGGGTCAACCTCGGCTTCAAGGATGTGGCCTGCTGGACTGATCTGCTGCAAGGAGCTGGCGCTGACTGGCATCAACTGGCGTTGGCCGAGCGTTACGAGCGGCGCCGTCGTCCCGACAACCTGCTGATGCAGTCGGGGATGGATCTCTTCTACGGGGTATTCAGCAACGAGATTGGCCCCCTCAAGCTGGCCCGCAATCTTGCTCTCAATCTGGCGGACAAGGCGGGCCCGCTCAAGGAGATGGCGCTGCGCTATGCACTGGGGCTGGTTTGACAGGTAGAAACCAGGTAATACGGGCTGAATGCGCGAAGGAGCAAAGGTGATGAACAAGGCACTGCTGGTGATCGATTTTATCAACGATATTGCCCATCCCGACGGGCGCATTGCCGCCTCCGCAGCCCACGTGGTGGAGCAGGATGCCATTGCGCATGCCAATCAGGCGCTGGCCCATGCCCGCGCCAACGGCTGGCTGGTAGTGCTGATCAAGGTGGGCTTTGACGGCGGCTATCAGCTGCAACCCAAGGGGTCTCCCATGTTTGGTCGCGCTCACCAGTTGGGGGCGCTCTCTTTGGCTGACAGCGGCACCGACTTTCATCCTGATCTGGATGTGCAACTCGGTGATCTGGTGCTGACCAAGCCCAGAGTGAGCCCCTTCTATGGCACGGCGCTGGAGCCTGCGCTGCGGGCCAACCACATCGACCACCTCTATCTGTGCGGGGTGAGCACTAGCTGGGCCATTCAGGCGGCAGCGCGGGATGGTCACGATCGCGACTACGCCATCACCATTCTGGAGGATGCCTGCGCCGCCGCAGATGCCACCGAGCATCACACCTCGCTGCGGATGCTGGGTCGCATCGCCGAGATCATCAAGGTGTCCCAGCTGGCTTGATCCTTAACGCAGGCAGCACCCGAGCACCGTGTTGAGATTGATTCTGCGGCCCCCTGTCGGGCCGCTGCGCTTTTGGGCAACATGATTGTCGGGCAATATAGTGCTCACATGGATAACAACAAGGATGGACAGATGCGTTATCAGGGACGGATCGCGAGCTGGAACGAGGCGCGCGGCTTTGGATTTATTACGCCGGAGCAAGATGGCGCCGAGCAGGCAGCCAATGGATCACGCAGTGCAGGGCTGTTTGTGCATGTTACGGCGCTGCAATCAGATGGCCGGGTGCCAGAGCCGGGGGAGCGTGTTACCTATCTGATCGGCAGTGGCCAGGATGGCAAGCCAAGGGCGTTACAGGTCTTTTTCCCCGATCGCCCGCTCACGTTGGCGGATGCCGTGCCGTCGGCCGCATCATCGGCGGCGCCATCGTTTCGGGCGGCAAGTCAGCCGCCACGACCCATCTCGACCAGAGAGCGAAGTAACCCCTATCGACGTCGCAAGAGCAGCTGGAGTGGCAAACTGATCCCCCTGCTGGTGCTCGTCGGCCTCTTTTCCATCTATTCCCGTTTCTCGGCCGAGTCGATGGCGCCATTGCCGGTCTCCTCTTTCAATCAGGAGGAGGTCAGCACGCCACAGGCAACGACCTTTATTCGCCAGTGTGATGGTCGGCAGCATTGTTCCCAGATGACTTCCTGCGAGGAGGCAACCTGGTTTTTGCAACATTGCCCGAACACCAAAATGGACGGAGAGGGCGATGGCATCCCCTGCGAAAATCAGTGGTGTGGTCATTAAATGTGACTTATCAGATACATATGCTCATGATGTGCTCTTGTTATCCGGAACAGGGAAACTGGCCTGAAACCTTGCCGGATAGTGTTCGATGGTGAAATTTGGTCTCAGTTGGCTAAGTGGGAATGGGGTGCTTTACTCTATCTGATGACTTAATTGTTAATAGATGGCGGTATGCCACTTTTGCCACAGGATGGCCACCATGGCGGATGATATACAGAAGCGGCAGAGTCGCTTTGCCGAGCGAGCCCATCATCTGGCTGCGCTGCTGGATTCGCTGGAAGACCAGATATCGGTGATAGATCGGGATGGCGTGATCCATTACACCAATCTCGCCTGGGATCTGTTTGCCGAGCAAAACGGCATGCCCAAGGGATATAACTGGATTGGGGTCAATTACATGGGGGCTTGTGACGCTGAATCCGAGCCCTCTGGATTGGCTGCCGTGGAGGGGATCCTCCGGGTTATCCGTCATCAGCAGGAGAAGTTCTATCTGGAATACCCCTGCCACAGCCCCGACACCCAGCGCTGGTTTATGATGCGAGTCGCGCCGGTCCCCGGTCTTGATGCCGAATATTTTTCCATCGCCCATATCAATATCACCGAGCGCAAGCTGCTGGAGCTGGAAGTGGAAAGCCTCTCCCTCCACGATCCTTTGACCGGACTGGCTAATCGGCGGCTGTTCAACAGTTTTTTGCATAACGAGTGGCGGCGCAGCATGCGGGAACATACCCCGCTCTCCCTCATCATGCTGGATCTGGATAACTTCAAGGCGTGCAATGACCATCTTGGTCATCAGATGGGAGATGGCTCCCTCCAGCTGGTGGGCCATCTTCTGCAATCCTTCTGCCAGCGTCCGGCGGATCTGCCCTGCCGTTTTGGTGGTGATGAGTTTGCCCTGATCCTCGGCAATACCGATCGAGATGCGGCCCAGCGGATTGGAGAGGAGATCCGCCAGGCCATCAACGATCTCGACATCGTGGTGGCAAATAATATTCAGCTTAGCGCCAGCATTGGCATTGCAACCTACACGGCAGAGCAACCGCTGGAGGGGGAAGGGGCGTTGCTGGCTGCGGCCGATGCGGCACTTTATTGCGCCAAGGGAGCGGGTAAAAACCGTAGCCACTGCGCCAGCTGTTGAGCCGCATTGCCGCTTTTGTCCTGCATGCGCCCCCTTGATGGGGCGCACTGTTTTTTGGCTGGTCACGGTGTTAGCCACCAGCGAGCGTTGGTTTCAGCGCTCGGGTGTGGCCGACACCGGCAGGGGATGGCTGGCGATCACCTGCCTGACGAAGTGATCCCGGATGGGGTCGGCAAAGTCCGGATTCCATACCATGCTGACCTCCCACTCGGAGCTGGGGCCTGAGAGGGGATAGAGGGTGACATCGGGGCCTGCGATAAAGCTGACGCTGCGTGGCAGGATGGCATTGCCGATGCCCGCCGCAACCAGTGCCACCAGTGTCTGGATATCTTCGGCCTCCTGGACCATGCCGGTTAGCCGATTGGCGCCGAGAAAACCGGCGATCTGCTGGCTGAGACCGGGGCAGCGGTGGCCCACCATCTGCAACAGGGGTTGACTGGTCAGTGCCTGCTGGACGTCGAATACGGCCGGGTCTGGTTCGGTCATTCGTGTCGGCACCGCCAGCACCAGCCGGTCGATCAGCAGTCTGTGCTCCTGTAACTGCGGCACCTGAGGTCTGCGCATAAAGCCAAGCTGCAACTGGCCGGAGAGCAACTGCTCCTGCTGGATGGCGGAGGGCATATCCTGCAGATGGACCATCACGTCCGTGACCTGCTGTTTGAAGCGGGCTACCAGCGCAGGGGCCAGTGCGAAACTCGACAGACCGAAGCCAATCTTGAGCCGACCGGCTACCCCGCTCGCCACCGCCAGCGCATGGCTTTCGAACTCCCGACCGTGCTCGACCAGCGCACTCGCCTGAGTGAGCAGCTGGGCACCGAGCGCTGTCAGCTCTGCGCCGTGGCGGCCCCGTTTGAACAGGGTGCAGCCCAGCGCCTGCTCCAGCCCCTGGATCTGCTTGGTGAGGGCCGGTTGGGTGATAAAGAGGCGGCTGGCCGCTTCCCGGTAGTTGGCGGTGTCGGCCAGCGTCACAAACGCCTGCAGTTGCCTCAAGTCGAATTTCATTCCAATTGGTTATCCAAAGTGGTGATTTATTGATTATAAATTATCTAATCGCCTTGTTCTAATGGCTCGGCAAGGGGGGGATCGCCCTCCTCTGAATCGGAACAAGGAGCCATATCATGTCCACTCAACGTTATCTTTTTTTGATCAAGGGCAAGCTGGTGCTGGCCCAGCCATTGGTGGCCCCGGAGACGGGGGAGCTGCTCGCCAGCCTGTTGCAACAGGGGTTTGTGGTCGGCCCCTTGCAAGTGTGGGCTGGCAGTGCCGAGCAGGCGCTGGCCTGTTATGAGCGTGCCGCCCAGCAGCAGGCCTTTGCCGATGCGCTCTCTGGCTCTCTGCCCGAGCTGGCCGGGGTGTCTGTATGAATGCCTGTATGAGTGGTGGCATGAACACGATCACCCTGTCGATATCTGCCCTGCTGCTCGATATGGATGGCACTCTGGTCTGCTCGACCGGCGATGTGGAGAAAGTGTGGCGGCTCTGGTGCCAGTATCATCAGCTTGCCCCAGAGCCGGTACTGGCTATGTGCCACGGTATGCGCTCACGTGAGGTGATCCGGGCGTTGGCCCCGCAGCTGGATGTAGAGCGGGAAGCGGCGCGGCTCGACGAGCTGGAGATGCTGTATACCGGCGGCAATGCCATCGCCGGGGCTGGCGAGTTGCTGGGCCGCTTGCCGCAAGAGCGCTGGGCCATCGTGACTTCCGCCAGTGAGCGGGTTGCCCGTCACCGCCTGCATTGTGCCGGTCTGCCGCTGCCCAACCTGCTGGTGGGGGCCGAAGCTGTGGTCAATGGCAAACCCGATCCCGAGCCCTATCTGCTGGGAGCTGAACGGCTTGGCGTGTCGCCCGATTGTTGTCTGGTATTTGAGGATGCCCCGGCCGGTATTGAGAGCGCCCTGCGTGCAGGTTGCGCCGTGGTACAGGTGGGGGGCGAGGCACCGCTCAACCCTGCGGTGGTGGCGGTGATCCATGACTGGTGCGAGGTGAGAGTGGTGTCAGGGAAAGGCGAGCCCTTGCAGGTGACGCTGCCCGCCTTAGCGGTGGTGCGAGTGCGTGACGACCGCAGATTGCGGTATGGGCCATCGCCATCAACACTGTATGCCGCAATAAAAACGCCCCCGAGATGTGGGGGCGTTTTGCCATCTGACCGTTATTTGAAAACGCGGAAACGGGTGGCGTCGTCGATAAAGGTCTTGTCGCCGGCCGGTTGCTTGATACTGCCAAAGGGCATCTGGGCACGCAGCAGCCAGCTGGCGGGCAAGTTCCACTCCTTGCGTACCGCCTCGTCGATCAGCGGATTGTAGTGCTGCAGTGATGCTCCGACTTTTTCCTGCGCCAGCGTTGTCCAGACCGCAAACTGGGCGATGCCGGTGGCATGTTCCGACCAGATGGGGAAGTTGTCGGCATAGAGGGCGAATTTTTGCTGCAGATCCTTGATGACGTCGGTGTCCTCAAAGAACAGCACTGTGCCGAAGCCTGCGCGGAAGCTGCCATCCACCTTGGCCTCACTCTGGGCGTAGGCATCCGGCGGCACGATCTTTTTCAGCTCGGCTTTGACGATATCCCACAGCTTGTGGTGCTGGGCGCCAAACAGGATGACGGCACGGGAGCTCTGGGAGTTGAAGGAGGAGGGGCTGTGCCTGATGGCATCCTGGATCAGGGCCGTCAGTTGTTCCGGTGTATGGGATACCTGGTCACCCAGGGCATAGATGGTACGACGTGCTTTGATCTGTTCGATAAACGGACTGCTCATAACATCTCCTTTGCTTGATAGTCACCGGGCGCCAGCCTTGTGGCCAGCCATCCCCTGTAGTTCAAGCTATAGACTATACCACCCGATTATCTTCCGGGCGTTTACATGCAGTGGTGACACTTTCAACTGAGGGTTAACACCCCGCACATAGGCGATCCTGTTGCTCCCCAGTGAACGGGGTTGAGGTGCGCTGAACTGCCAGCCCAGCTGAGATTGCGCCACCCAACCCTGCGCAGGTGACAGGAGCTGTCCGATCGCCAGTAGTTGTGGTGGGGCTGCGACAGCCTCCCGCCCCTGCCGAGGGACACGCCATACCTGTGAAATAAAAATTTTCTTGTGGTTATTCAAGAGATTGAATTCGGGCTTGCTGGTCACGCCTATTGTCGGGTTTCAAGTGAGGATCTGCTTGCCGCTAGTCACCCACTGGTTTGCTGCCTGCCGGTTTGTATAGTGCAGAGGAAATTAATCAGATTGGACAGGAGTACCCATGGAGATGAATTCGCGTGCTCTTCGCGCACTGGCACTGCTGGGCGCCTTGCTGGCTGGCAGCACGACCGTACACGCCTCCGAGACCCTCAATACCATTTTGGGTGGCGGTGCAGGCGGGGTGGCGGGCACCATGATCGGCAAGGAGTTGGGGGGCGATACCGGTGCGCTGGTTGGTGCGGCCATTGGCGGCGCAGCTGGTGGTGCGGCGACGGCCAACAAGGGCAACAAGAATGAAGCGGCCCTTGGCGGCGCGGTGGGGGCGCTGGGTGGTGCCGCCATCGGCAAGAGTGTCGGTGGCGATACCGGCCAGCTGATCGGCGCCGGCGTTGGCGGGGCGAGCGGCTCAGCCATCGGTGCCAAGACCGGCGATGGCCACCAGAGTCAGGATCGCTATTACGATGATGATGACCACCATCACAAGCACCACAAAAAGCACAAGAAGCATAAAAAACACAGATGGCATGACGACGATTGATCGCCATCTGTCGTGAATGGTGGGAATGAAACAACGGGGCCAGTGGGCCCCGTTTTGCATGTTTGATCAGACCAGCCGGTGCTGGCGGCGACCGGCGGCAAAGGCGTTGATGTTGTCGATCAGCTGGTCGGCCAGCCGCTGCATCGACTCCTCGCTGGCCCACGCTACATGCGGGGTGAGGATGAAGTGGGGGTATTGCAGCGCCTTCATCAGGGGATGGTCGGGGGGCGGGGGTTCGACGCTCGCCACATCGAAACCGGCGCCGCCGAGACTGCCGTTGGCCAGCGCCCGCAGCAGCGCCTCCTCATCCACCAGACCGCCACGGCCGACGTTGATCAGCAGGGCGCCCGGTTTCATCAAGCCCAGCTCCCGCTCGCCAATCAGGTTGCGGGTATAGGGGGTGAGCGGGCAGTGCAGGCTGATCACATCCGAGCTTTGCAGCAGCTCGTCGAGGGGCAGGCGATCCTCGTCGTGGCTGCCACCGATCTGGCTCTGGGCGTAACGCACTGTCATCCCCATCCCCTTGGCCCGTTCGCCGAGCGCCTGACCCAGAGTTCCCTTGCCGATGATGCCAAGCTGCTTGCCGTGCAGATCCATGATGTTGTGATCGAAGAAGCAGAACTGGCCGCTCTGTTGCCAGCGCCCCTCCAGCAGCGACTGGCGCCAGCAGAAGAGGTTGCGCGACAGGGCCAGCATCAGTGCCATGGCATGTTCCGGCACCGAGGGGCCCGAGTAGTTGCGGATGTTGCATACCCCGACGTTGGCCGCGCGGCACGCCTCCAGATCCACGTTATCGCTGCCGGTGGCGGCGAGCGCGATGAGTTTGAGCTCCGGCAACTGGGCCAGCTCGGCGGCGCCGATGCGCACCTTGTTGATGATGGCGATGCTGGCATCTTTCAGCCGCTCGACCACCTGTTCCGGGGCCGTGCTGGGATAACTCTGCCAGTGGTGGGGAAAGTCGGGATGATGCAGGGTGATGCCCGCATCCAGGGTATCGCTGTCGAGAAACACAATCTGCTGCATGGGCCTTCCTGCCATTGTTCAGGTTCGAGAGGCCATGATGCCAAAGAGGATGCAGTCAGGGCCAGCCTGCCGCTGTGTCATGGCTGGGCTTTATCCGGCAGATGTGAGCTGGCGCGTGCTTTATTGCGCCACGGTGGCGGCCGGTTTAGAGCCAGCCCAGATGGTTGAGCCAGCCCTGAATGCGGGTGGGGGTCTCCTCCAGCTCCATCAGGGCGTAGGGGCGATAGTTGAGCTTGTTGCTGCGCCGGCTCTCGCTTTTGCGGGCCTCGGCGGCCAGCAGGGGCCAGCGACCGCCATCCTCCTGATAGAGATCGAGTGTGGGGATGGCTCCTTGAGCCACCTGTTTGGCCAGTGTCTGGTTGCTCTGCTGATTGGGGAAGAAACCATCGAGCAGCACCAGTGCATCGGGGGCGGGCAACTGTTCGCTGGCGATGAGGTTGGTGGTCCAGGCGGCGCCGGTACCTTGCGCCAGGATCAGCTTGAAGCCCCCCTCCTGCAGCTTGGCATCGGCCAGCTTGCTGATCCGCTCGGCAAACTGCTTGCGAAACTCATCGCTGTTTTTCGCTTTTTTCTCGGCGGCTGGGTCCAGTTCGGTCTGTTGGGGGGAGGGCAGCAGCAGCAGGGTATCAAAGCCCAGTCGGCCGAGGGCGCGAGTCAGTTGCCACAGCTGGCCGCTGCGCTGCCAGTCGGGTAGTAAAATGGCGAGCCCCAGATAGTTTTCACTGTCGTGTTTGGCGAACAGCACCGTCTGCTTGTCGATCCGGGTGGCTTCGGGTTGCCCTTTCCAGTCGCTTGCTTGCCAGTGATCGAGGGGGAGTGGCTCCGCGATGGGCGGTGCAACGTCGCTCGCCTGCGCGACATGGCCAGCCAGCATGGTCAATAACAGCAGTGATAAGGATAATCTGGCCATAGTGTGCTCCCCCGGTTAATCGGGTTAGCGGCGGCGGTGGGATTTTCTGAAGGGGGAGGCGGTGTTGTGGCCGTGAACAGGCAATAAAAAAGCGAGCCGGAGGCTCGCTTTTTTGCAATCAATTCAAAGCGGTCAATTAGTTGACGCGACGCTTGAATTCACCGGTGCGGGTATCGATTTCGATCTTGTCACCGATCTCTACGAAAGCGGCAACAGCCAGCTCGTAGGTAGTGCCTTTCAGACGGGCAGGCTTGGTCACTTTACCGGAGGTGTCGCCACGGGCAGCCGGTTCGGTGTACTCAACTTCGCGCACGATGGTGGTCGGCAGTTCTACGGAGATGGCTTTCTCGTTGTAGAAAGTCACTTCACACAGATCTTCCATGCCGTCTACCAGGTAGTTCAGCACGTCACCCAGGTTGTCTTTCTCTACGTCGTACTGGTTGTACTCGGTGTCCATAAAGACATACAGGGGGTCGGAGAAGTAGGAGTAGGTGCACTCTTTACGCTCCAGCTGAACAACGTCCAGCTTGTCGTCGGCTTTGAAGACAGTCTCGGTGGCGCTGCCGTTCAGCAGGCCTTTCAGCTTCATTTTGACCACGGCGGAGTTACGGCCGGATTTGTTGAATTCAGCCTTCTGGACCACCATCGGCTCGGTGCCGATCATGACTACGTTACCAGCGCGGATTTCCTGAGCGGTTTTCATGTAAAAAATTCCTGTTCGTGAAACGGACGGATAAAAACTGCCAGATTATATACGGCTTTCCAGAAATTTCACCAACCTCGTGACGAGATCCCCATCCCGGAGCAACTTCTGTGACCAGCTTCGCCCATGTTGCTGCCAAATGGCGCTATATCGGGGCCATTGGGCCCAAAGTTCGCCGCAATCTTCGCCACGGTTGAGAGCCAGATTAAAGCGGCGCAGCCATTGAGCGCACTCGGCGGGCAGACCGGATAAGTAGTGGTCAAGGAACTGCTCCAGCTTGACCAGATGGGCCTCCTCCTCCTGCTGGTAGATGTGCCAGAGGAAAGGACGAGCCGCCCACTGGGCCCGCACGAAGGAGTCCTCCCCACGCACCAGATTGAGATCGCAGCTCCACAGCAGCCGATCGTAACCGGCCTGATCGGTCATCGGCAGCAGCTTGATGGTGAGGTTACCCGAGTGGAGCAGATCCCCCGCTTTGGCTGCAGGGATGGCATCTTCAAGGCTCGCGCCGCGCAGCACATCTTGCAGCGAGCGCCCCAGCGGTAGCAGCAGGGTGACGGGCGTAGCGCTCTGGCACCAGCTCTCGACCAGACTCTTCAGCGCATTGCTCTCGTAGGTAAAGAGGCTGACCCGCAGCTCGTGCTCTTGTCTGGGCGGCAAACCGAGACTGGCCCAGTAGGCGGTAAGTCCCGCATCATCTTGCTGCCACTGCTCCCGTTCGGCGATGAGGTCGCGTTCGCACAAAAGGCCGCCGGTTTTAGCGGTAAAGCCTGGGAAGAAGAAGTATTTGTTGAGGCTTTTATTGCCAACCCGCTGGGGCGAGGCGAGGCCGTGGCAATCCTCTACCCAGCTCTCCGCCGAGAGGTACTCCAGATTGATCCAGCATGGGGGGCTGGGTTGGCTCGCCATCAGCTCTATGAAGGGGGCGGGCAGCTCGCAGGCAAAGGCCTCGATCACTACCCTGGCCGGGGTCATGTCGGTCGGCAGGGTCTCATGCCAGTGTTGGATATAGATCCCATCGACCCACTGGCCATCCTGTGCCGGGTCGAGCCCCGGACAGATGCGGGCAAAGCTTGCCAAATCGTCCACCCAGAGGCGCACCTGAACCTCATTGCTAGGTTCCGCAATATTCCCCTCCCGTTTTAGCTGGCGGGCGAGTCGCCAGGTGACGCCGATGTCACCGAAGTTGTCGACGACGCAGCAGAAGATGTCCCAGTCAAACGGGGGTAGGGGAGTAGTCATGGCTCAGGATCCCAGATGCAAAAAAACCGGTGCGCAGGGTAGCACACCGGTTGACAGGCTTCTAACCGTCAGCGCGTGACGGCGGTCTGTGGCAGGTTACTCCTTGCCGTAGACGTTGTTCTCTTGTTCGCGTACCCGGATAAAGGTGGTGCGCTTGGTGAGTTCTTTCAGCTGGCTGGCACCGACGTAGGTACAGGTGGAGCGCACGCCGCCAAGAATGTCGCGCACTGCGTTCTCGACCGGGCCGCGGTAGGGCAGCAGTACGGTTTTTCCCTCGGAGGCGCGGTATTCCGCGACGCCGCCGGCATGTTTGTCCATGGCGCTGGAGGAGCTCATGCCGTAGAACTTCATGAAGGGTTCACCGTCTACATCGACGATCTCGCCACCGCACTCCTCGTGGGCTGCCAGCATGCCGCCCAGCATCACGAAGTCGGCGCCGCCGCCGAATGCTTTGGCGACGTCGCCCGGGCAGGTGCAGCCGCCGTCACCGACGATCTGGCCGCCGAGGCCGTGAGCCGCATCGGCACACTCGATGATGGCGGAGAGTTGCGGATAACCGACACCGGTCTTGACGCGAGTGGTGCAGACCGAGCCCGGGCCGATGCCGACCTTGACGATGTCGGCGCCGGAGAGGATCAGTTCTTCGACCATCTCGCCGGTCACCACGTTGCCCGCCAGAATGACGTGGTTGGGGCAGGCTTCACGAATTTTGCGCACGAACTCGACGAAGTGTTCGGAGTAGCCGTTGGCCACGTCGACACAGATGAAACGCAGCGCTTCGGACATGGCGAGGATTTGGCGGGTCTTGGCGAAATCTTCAGCCGAGGTGCCGGTGGAGACCATCACATGGCCCAGCAGCGCCGGGTCGGTCTCGTTGACGAAAGCTTGCCACTGCTCAAGGCTGTAGTGTTTGTGTACCGCGGTCATCATCTCGAAACCGGCCAGCGTGCGTGCCATGGCGAAGCTGCCGACGGTATCCATGTTGGCGGCGATAACGGGTACGCCTTGCCATTGGGTCTGAGTGTGTTTGAAGGTGAACTGACGGGTCAGGCTTACTTGGGAACGGCTCTTGAGAGTAGAGCGCTTGGGGCGGAACAGGACATCCTTGAAACCGAGCTTCAAGTCTTCTTCGATACGCATTACAAATTCCTTATTGAGCCTTGTTGAAAGTCACTTTTGCAGTGGCAAATTTTCGGCAGGCGCAAAAAAACCGGTGGTTTTCAGGCCCTCCGGTTTACAACAGTGTAGGCAAAAATCCCTTCAGAACAAGACTGATAATTTGTAAATCCTTGTGGTAGCCTTTGGCGTCACAACCTGAGGTTAACCACCAGTTTCATCCAGCACCGTTCGGTGCCTTGCTCTCCTACGATATTCCTGCCCGCTTGGGCCGCCGTTCGGCCACTCTTTGTCCTCTCTCTCCTGACCCGCCAGATATTATCCAAGTAGCTGAAATAAATCGGATTGACCCACAATGGGACTGTGGTAGATCTGGGCGCAGGATTGACAAGGCAGGGCAGTAAAATGGGCAAGATGATGGTGGGGATCACCCTGATGCTGGCACTGTGTGGCAGTGCGCTGGCTGAGACCCCGGCCAGCTATGGCTGGATCGAGAAGGGGCTTATTTTGCCTACCGGCGTGGCGGTGAAGATGAAACTCGACACCGGGGCGCTCACCTCTTCCCTCGATGCACGCTCCATCACCAGATTCAAACGGGATGGCAAGCCCTGGGTGCGCTTCATGCTGGTGGTAACTGATGCCGACAGCGGCAAGCTGGTCAAACAGCAGTTCGAGCGGCGGGTCGAGCGCAGCGTGACGGTGCGCGGGGCGGGCGGCATGGAGCAGCGGCCAACGGTGACCATGTCCATCTGTCTGGGGGACAAGGTGTATGAGGAGTGGTTTACCCTGCGGGATCGCAGCAAGATGATCTATCCGGTGCTGCTGGGCCGACGTCTGCTGGCGGAGCTGGGCCCGGTGGATGCCAGTCGAACCTTTACCGTGCAGCCAGATTGTCATTGAAAGTAAAGAGCCCGCATCGCGGGCTCTTTACTTATCGCTTATCTTGCCGGCGGGAGCGGGAGTAACACGCTCACCTCCAGCCCCCCTTCCGGCCGGTTGTGGACATCGAGGTCGGCGCCGTGCAGTTGGGCGATGCGTGAGACGATGGCCATGCCGAGCCCCACGCCATCCCCCTGCTGGGGATTGACCCGAAAGAAGCGTTCATACAGCCGGGGCAAGGCACTGGCGGGAATGCCGGGGCCGTTGTCGCTCACATCCACCCTCACCCGGTTGCCCTCTCGCTGAACCCGCACCCTGATCTCGCCCTCCGGCTGGGTGTAGCGCAGCGCATTGTCGATGAGATTGCTGAACAGCAGTTCGAGCAGGGTGGCCTGCCCCATCACCAGTTGCGGCACTTCACACTCCAGCGACAGCTGCTGATCCTTCTTGAGGGCAATGGGAGCCAGGGTCGCGAGGGTGCCTTGCAGCAGGTGGCCTATCTCCAGCTCGGTCAGCACCAGTCCCTGCTGGTTGTCGATACGGGCCTGGGTCAGCAGTTGGCGGATCAGCCGATCGCTGCGGTCGAGGGCCTGCAGCATCTTGTGCAGGGATTGCTGGCGGCTGGCGTCATCATCGGCAGCCAGGGCATTTTCACTGTGGATCCGCAGCACCGCCAGCGGGGTGCGTAGCTCGTGGGCCGCCTCGTTGGTAAACTGTTTCTCCCGCTCTATGGTCTCCGCCAGCGCCTGCATCAGCCGGTTGATCTCGTTGGTGAGGGGCGTCAGCTCCTGCGCGCTTATCTTGAGGCTGAGCGGGCTCAGGTTGGCGGGGTGACGTTCACTGATGGCCTGGGCCAGCTGACGCAGGGGGGCCAGCCCGCGGGTGATGAGCCACCAGAGCAGGGCCAGCAGGAAGGGCAGGGTGATCAGCAGCGGCAGCATGGTGAGGGTGGCCATCTTGCTGGCCAGTTCGCTGCGCTCGTCGTCCCGCTCCGCCACCACCAGCCAGGTCTGCTCCTGCTGGTTGTAGAGGGTGAAGGTGCGCCACTGGTGATTATCTTTTTCGACCGTGTCAAAGCCGATGGCCAGGGTGACCAGCGGCTGCTCCGGAGCGCTGGGGGCGCGAAGCAGCAAGCCGCCCTTTTCATCGAGCAGCTGGAAGTAGAGATTGCGTTCGAACTCGTGGCCGTAGGGGGTGATCTCCCGATCCTCGCCAGTCAGGTTGAGGCTGGGGTCTTTTTGCCACTCATCGGGATTTTGCGCCTCCCACTCCTGATAGACGGTACCGTTGGCGGGCAGTTGCCCCTGCTGGGCCATGTAGCGGGCCAGCAGTTGGTTGGTGATGCGGGCCGACTGGGCTAGGCGGGCATCAAACAGCTCCTCCATTTCGTGGCTCGCCTCCATGTAGCCGATAAAGGCGCTGATGGTGAGACTCAGGCTCACCAGCGTCAGGATACCGGTGAGCAGAAAGCGGCGAATGGAGCGGGGGCGTTTCATCGTGCGGGTGTCCGGCTTGGCTGTTCGAGCTGGGGAATGATGTAACCGACCCCGCGAATATTGCGGATGAGGTCGCTGTAGAACTTCTTGCGCAGATGGTGGATATGCACCTCTACCGCGTTGCTCTCGGCCCCTTCATCCCAGCCGTAGAGGCTCTGTTGCAGCTGATCCTTGCTCAGCACCCGGCCGCTCTGGCTGATCAGCTCCTGCAGCAACTTGTATTCGTGGGGGGTGAGTTTGACCGCCTCCCCCTGATAGGTGACCTGCTGGGATTCGGGATAGATAAGGATATCGCCATACTCCAGCACCGCCTGAGCCTGCCCCTTGCTGCGGCGAACGAGGGCGCGCAGACGGGCGTTGAGCTCCTGCAGGGCGAAGGGCTTGACCATGTAGTCGTCGGAGCCGGCATCGAGACCGACCACCCGATCGTCCAGCGCATCGCGGGCGGTGAGGATCAGCACCGGCAGCTGGTGGCCCTCTCGCCGCAACTTGCGCAGCAGGCTGAGGCCATCGATGTCGGGCAGGTTGAGATCGAGGATCAGGGCGGCAAACTCGTCGCTCTTGAGGGCTGCCAGAGCGGGCAACCCCTGTTGCAGCCAGTCCACCGTGTAGCCGCTATGGCGCAGGGCATCCTGCATACCATCCCCCAGCATCACATCATCTTCTACCAGCAGGATCCGCATTCTTTTCTCCCTGTTTGTTGGGTGTGGCGATCTGGCTTAGCGCCAGGGTGTGCCGTGGCATAAACAACTCTGCCCACCAGTATGCAAGCTGGTGGGCAGAGTTTAAATAGTTCTTTGATCCATCAGGGTTTTATAGCTTGGCCAGCCGATCGCGGATCTCCATTCTGCGCCCTTCGTCGGCCACTTCGCGACCCGGGCGGGCCGGGGCAGCCAGCGCCTTGTCGAGGTAGGTTTTGGCCTCGGCCTTGCGACCCTGATCCAGCAGGAAGTCGCCATAGAAGAAGTTGGGGTCGATGCCATCCGGATTGATGGCCAGCGCCTGCTTGAGCAGTTGCTCTGCCTTTTCGTCATCGCCAAAGCCGACCGGCCACCCGGGCACCTGATAGTAGAGGGAGCCCAGACTGGTGTAGGCGGAGCCGTCCAGCGCCTTGGGATCCTGCTTGAGTGCCAGCTCCAGCTTGGCCTTGGCCTCTTTCACCAGACCCAGTGCCCCCAGCCCCCCTTTGGCCCCCGCCCAGGTGCTCTTGACGATGGCCGACCAGATCAGCAGATCGGCGCGAAAGGGCTCCTTGGCGCTGGCCGCTTCGGCCCGGGTGCTCAGGGTTTCGAGGCAGCTCTCTTTCGCCTTGCCGGTCTGTTGATACTGGCAGACGGCCCACTGTTGCTGGATGGGGACGAGGGCATCACCCGCGGCCATGACCGAGGAGGACCCCAGCAGGATGGCGATGGCACAAGAGGTCACTGATTGACGGAAAAAGTTCATATTAATGCTCCTTCTTGGTCGGGATCGGGCGGGACAAGTCTGGTTGTGGCGCACTGTTGGCGCCGGCATCAGTCGTCCCTGGCTGAAGATGACGGGCATAACGTTTGATGATCGGTAGCTGTCTGGCCAGCGCCTTGTCGACGATGCCGGGCAGCAGGGCATTGAGCCGCACGAACAGTTTTTCCGGCCAGCCGAGCCAGCTGCGGCGGGTTTCGTTGCACAGGGCGATGACCGCCTCTTCGGCCACCTCCTGCGGGCTGTCGGTCTGGGTGCCGAGCGCTGCATTCATCTCGTAAGCCGCTTCGGAATTGAGTTTGGTGCGGGTGGCGCGGGGGGCAAAATGCAGCACCTTGATGCCACTCCCCTCCAGCTCTCGTCCCAGCGCTTCGCTAAAGCCGCGCAGGGCAAATTTGCTGGCGCAGTAGACGCTGTAACCGGGGTAGCCGATGCTGCCCAGGCTCGACCCCATGTTCATGATGATCCCCGGCTTGCGCATGGTTGGCAGCAGGGCACGGGTGAGCTGGATGGGCGCCTCGATATTGAGCAGCAGTTGGCGCTCCACCTGCTCGAAGCTCTGATCTTCCAGCCAGGCAAACTGGTTGCAGCCAGCGTTGTTGATCAGGATGTCGATCCCGTCCTCCAGCGCAGGGTGTTGCAACAGCTTGGCCCGTTCCTGCGCAGAGCCGAGGTCGGCGAGCACCACCTGATGGCGCTCGGGATGGGGCAGTGACTTGCACAGCCGCTCCAGTGCCGGGCCGCGACGTCCGTGCAGTAGCAGGTGTGCCCCCTGGGCCGCCAGCTCCTGTGCCAGCTCCTCACCTATGCCACCGCTGGCGCCAGTGAGCAGCACGAGTTTCCCTTCAAGGTTCATGGTGTGGGCTCCCTTTTTGCTGTCTGCTTATCCGCTGCCAACTTACGGTGTGGCGGTGAGGTTGTAGAGCATCTCGCCGTAGAGGCGATAGACCACCTTGGTGGCGTGGATGATGGCGGCCTGATCCGCCGGACTTTCGACCCGATCCATCAAGGATTCAAAGAACTTGAGGTGCTCCTGATCCAGGGCGCCGTGGGAACTCAGGTAGCTCATCGCCTGGGGGGGCAGGCCGAGGCCCTTTTTCAGTTGGTCGGCGACGGTGAGGGCGATGGCCACGCTGGTGCCTTCCAGTACCTGCACCATGCCGAAGAAGCCCATGGGGTTGCCGCGCTGGATCTGGTCGTAGAGGAAGGCCACCATCAGCTCGATGGGCAGCCCGGGCTGGCCGTGGCGCACCGCCTCGGCATCACCGCCACAAGCGCGGATATCGTTGAGAATCCACTCCTGATGGCCATACTCCTCGTCGATGTACTCGGCAATGGCGCCGCGCACCCACTCGTACTCCTGACCCAGCTTGCCGCCGGTGGCCATCAGGAGTGGAACTGTGTGGCGCACGTGGTAGTAAGCCTGCGCCAGAAAGGCGAGATAGGTGTCACGGCTGATATCGCCACGGCGGCAGGCTTCGATAATGGGGGCGTTGAACAGATGCTCACGCTCACTGGCAGTGGCTTGTTGCAGAGTCTGGTAGAAGCTCATGACGATTCTCCTGTAAGGCATTGGCTGATTTGCCGGGAAAAGTGTTGGTAAATCTCGTTGCGACGGGGACGCCCGTTGGCGGTCAGCAGGCCGGGATGCTGGTCGAGTGCCACCGGCAACCAGTGGTGCAGCCGGGCATAATCGGGCAGCCGCTGGTTCAGACCGGCGATCTGGTGGGGCAGATCCGCCTCTTTGCCCGGCAGGGGCTGGATCAGCGCCACGTTGGCAGGCTGACCATCGCCAAACACCACGATGCGGGCGATGGCGGGGCAGAGCTGGGCCTCGGCTTCCACCCACTCGGGGGAGAAATTGCGGCCAAAGGCGGTGATCTGGACATTCTTCTTGCGCCCTGTGATATGGAGGTAGCCTTCTTCATCGAGGTGGCCCAGATCGCCGGTGGCGATCTGCATGGCAGAAGGTTCGCCGGTGGCGATCTGTTCGGGAGTCGGTTCGTTGCTGCCGAGATACCCCAGCATGGCGCTGCCGCTCACCATAATTTCGCCGTCGCTGGCGATGGTGACCTGACAGTGGGGCAGGGGGCGGCCGACGCTGCCGGGCTTGTCAGCATCCGGGCTGTTGAGCGCCACCACGGAGCCGCACTCCGAGAGGCCATACCCTTCGTATACCGGCAGGCCGAGCTGGCGGGCATGTTTGATCAGGTCGGGTGCTACCTTGCCGCCACCGACGGCAATAAAGCGCAGGCTCTTGAGCTGCTGGGCCAGCGTCGGGGTGCTGGTGCAGAGCGCCAGCAGCAGGCGCAGCAGTTCGGGCACCAGCACCAGACTGTGGGTCGGCCAGCGCAGCAGGGCTTCCCTCAGCATGGCTGGATTGAGCGAACTGGATCCGGTGAAACCGAGCTCCCCGAGGGACGGAATGCGGCTGCAGGCGCCGGTCAGCAGCGGCACATAGAGGCCGGTGATGTTCTCAAGCAGGGTGGCCAGCGGTAGCAGGGTGAGGTGTTTTTCCACCTTGGCTGGCGCGACCCGCTCGGCCAGCGCATGGCTCACTGCCATCATCTGGGTCAGTGACAGGCTGACGCCCTTGGGCTGGCCCGTGGTGCCGGAGGTGTAGGTGATCTTGGCAGTGCCCTTGGGCAGCGCCGGTCGATTGGCCGGGATATAGCGCCAGAGCGGCAGCTCGCCGGTGATCAGCGAGAGCGGCTCGGCGGCATGCCACCCCTGATGATATGGGCCCACCAGCGCATCGGCGCCGCTGCTCTCCAGCAACCAGGCCTGCTGGGCCTGACTGAAGAAGTGGGGCACAGGGATCACCACGATACCGGCGCGGGTGCAGGCGAGATCCAGCAGCGCCCAGGGCAGGCCGTTGTCCAGTTGCAGCGCCAGACGGCTGATGTCGAGCTGTTGCAGCTGGCTGGCCAGACGCTGGATCTGTTGCCACAGGGTCTGGTAATCGAGACGCTGCTGGCTGCTCAGCAGCGCAGGGGATTGCGGATCCTCGTGGGCATGTTTGGCGATGGCGTCGAACAGGCTCATTGGGCGCACCTTTTTTGATGGGTCTGGTTATCACTGCTCTCGCCGGCATCGTCAAACAGGGTCGGCATGGGGGCCAGCAGATTGAGCAGCAGGCTGCGCTGGGCCAGCACCTCGCGCCCCTGATTGATGTCGCCCACCATCACCTTGGGTTGGCAACGGTAGTACTCACCCCAGGCGTCGGCGTCGGCCCCCACCTGATGGGCCTGTGCGGGGGCCAGCTCCACCGGATTGAGTTGCAGGCGGGCAAAGCTGTTGCGCAGCTTGGCGGTGCCGGTAAAGACCACGTAGTCGAGGGCGTTTTCACACAGCAGACGACACAGGGCCGCGAACATCAGGCGGGCATTGCCCGGTTCGCTGCAGGCCAGATTGCCCACTTCGATAATGCGGTTGCGTACCGGATAGACCCCGAGGCGGGTATTGATGGCGGCCTCGATGGGTTGCTCCAGATACTGTTCCAGATAGAGAGGCCCCTCACTGGCATGATTGAGACCACAGGCACCGACCAGCGTCCCGTCCGCCCGATATAGCCCCAGCAGGCAGGGGAGAAAATGGGGGATGCGGGCGTTGAACTCGAGGGTGTAGGCGGCCTGGATATAGGCTTGCAGCGCCATGACCTGCTGCGGGGACTTGGCTAGCAGCAATCGGTAGGGGGCCTGGATCTCGATGGTCATGGGTGACTCCTTCTCTTGCGATGGTTTGAGAGTAAAAGGGCAAACTTAAGAAACCCTTAAGGAGCAAAAAAAGTTGTCAGCGAGGCAGCGGGCAGGCAATCTGCGCCGCTGTTATCCAACAGGAAGCCCCCAAGAGGAACCGCCATGTCATCCACCGTCCGCTGCCCCCTGTGTGCCAGCCATCGCAGTTATCCCCTGCCGGTGGCGGGCAAGCGCTATCATCGCTGCTTCGCGTGCGAGCTAGTCTGGCTGGATGAGGCGGATCATCTGGATGAGGCGGCGGAGAAGGCGGTCTATGACGGTCACGACAATCGGGTGGATGATCCCCGTTATCGCACTTTTTTGATGCGGGCTTTTGGCGAAGTGCTGGCGCGGGTGCCGCTACCTGCCAGTGGTCTCGATTTTGGCTGTGGCCCGGGCCCGGCGCTGGTGGCGATGGGGCGTGAGGCGGGTTACCAGATGGTGGGGTATGACAAGTTCTACGCCGATTTTCCAGAGTTGCTGATGTGTCAGTATGACTTCATCACCAGTACCGAGGTGATCGAGCATATCGCCGAGCCGCGCGCGGTGCTGGCCCAGTTGTGGGATTGCCTCAAGCCAGGCGGCCTGCTGGTGCTGCAGACCCAGCGGGTGCTCAGTGACGAGCGGTTTAAAAACTGGCGCTATCGCCACGACCCGACCCACATCGTCTTCTTTGCCGAGGCATCGTTTCAGGTGTTGGCCGCCAGCTGGCAGGCCGAGCTCAGCTTCCCCCACGCCGATGTGGCGGTATTGCAAAAAGGCACGCCCTGAGGCGTGCCTTCGTCTGTTACTCGTCGGGTTCGCCCGGCGCTACTCCTTGTAGCCCTTGTCCTGCCACTGGTAGTACATCAGGGCAGATTTGACGCCGATTGACTTGAACGGCTCTGGTGGCAGCCACATCGGCAGACTCTGCTCCGCGTGGTTGAACCAGGGGTGCTCCTTGCCTTGATAGAGGCTGGCCACGATGTCGCCAAACAGGAAGGAGAGGTTGATGCCGTGGCCGTTGTAGCCGAGGGCGTAGTAGATGTTCTTGTGATCCCCCATTACCCCCACTGCTTCGGTGCTGTCACCGGTCATGCCGAGTACCCCGTCCCACACCTGCTCAAATTTGATCCCCTTGAGGGCCGGATAGAGGGTCACCAGCTCGGTCATCATCATCTCGCTGACCCGGTTAAGATCGCCTTTGTAGTTGAGGCCGTCGTTGAAGACGTACTCGGCATTGCCGCCACCGATGACGATGCGGTTATCCGGGGTCAACACCAGATGGAACAGGATGTTGCGGGTGTCGTAGTAGGGCACCCGGCTCTGCCACTGGATGGCGTTAAGCTGATCC
The DNA here is from genome assembly GCF_027706185.1 of Aeromonas sp. Y318-3. Lineage (NCBI taxonomy): Bacteria > Pseudomonadati > Pseudomonadota > Gammaproteobacteria > Aeromonadales > Aeromonadaceae > Aeromonas > Aeromonas sp. Y318-3. The sequence continues at coordinate 108,644 of NZ_JAPDCN010000007.1, read as the reverse complement.
CGTGTGAGCGGCTCGGTAACTGCGCTCTGGGCGTGTACCGGGAAAACCCGCCCGCTGAAGTAGCCAAGCTTGGAGGTGTAGCCGTTGGTCGCCAGCACTATGCTGTCGGCGATCACCTTGTACTTGTCGGCTACATTGAGCTCGATCTGCTTGCCCTCCTTGATCCCCATTACCGGGCTCTGCTCGTAGATGGTGACGCCCGCCTGCTCCACCGCCTTGCGCAGGGCATTGACCAGCTTCATGGCGTGTACCTGACCGCCATTGGGGTCGTAGACCGCCCCCACATAGCGGTCGGTGCCCAGTTTCTCTTCGGTGGTATCGGCGTTCCAGTACTGGAGCGGGATGCCGAGGCGATTGGCGGTTTTCACATAGTCGCGGTACTCGGCGATATCCTCCTCATCGAGGATCGCCTCCACATAGCCATCGAGCTTGAGGTCGGCCTCGACGCCGGTTGAGGCCACCAGCGCCTGCAGCTTGTGCATGCTGGCGACCGTCAGATCATAGTGGCGCTTGCTCGCTTCCCCCTCTTCATAGAGGTCCATCACCTCGGAGCCCGGCAGCACCATGCCGCCGTTGCGGCCCGAGGCGCCGCTGCCGACCTGTTTGGCCTCGAAGATGGCAATCTTGAGCGACGGATTGGCCTTGGCCAGATGCCAGGCGCTGGAAAGACCGCTGTAGCCGCCACCTATGACGGCGATATCTACCTTCAGGTCTTGTGCCAGCGGGGCACTCTCCTCTGCCGGTTTCTCCTTGAACCAGTAGCTGGTGTTGGGCTCAAAGTCGCTCATTTTGGGGCCGCAGGCGGCGAGGAAAAAACAGCTGATACACATGGGCAACGCTCGTAGGCAGAGGGTGGTCGGGTTCATGGTTTGCTCCAGGTTCAGATTGCTTGTTCGGTGTTGCTGGCTGGTTGCACCGTATTGACACGGCGTCCGATATCCCGCAGCCGGGCAAGCTGGTCGGCAAGACCGGGCCCTTCATCCAGGCTGGTGACAAAATTCCAGAGGTAGGTCATCACAGCATAGACATGGCCTGCCGAGACCTGGGGCTGGACCATCAGCATGGTGATGGCCAGCAGAAACAGCAGGGAGGCGCTGATGCCGACCGCCAGAAAAGCGAGTGCCTCCCGATCCGAAATCCGGATGCGGATCCAGGCCAGCGCGCGGTAGTGGCGGGCGAGGTTGGCTGACTGGGCATGGGTGACCAGCTTGACCTCGTGTTCCAGTCGATCGTTGAGCCGCTCGTGCAGCAGCTGGTTCTTGCGCGAAAAGCCGGGCAGCAGCAGGCCGAACAGCAGCAATACCCCCATGCAAGCGATGCCGACCCAGAACTCGATCACCATCAGCATCACGGCCGCCCCGACGATGGAGATCAGGCTGGTGGCCAGGATCGGGATATGTTTCTCGAAGAAGTCGACAAACTCCCGCGCCAGAGTGACCCGAGCCACTATGGTAGATTGCCCCTCCTGCTGCTGGCGTTGGGTCAGGATCACCGGCACCGCCAGTGCCGCATAGATATGGGTAAAGGTGCGGGTATCGACCGCCCGGCGCAGGGCGCCGATGAGCCAGAACAGCAGCACGATGAGGGCGTAGCTTGAAGCCTGCCACCACTGGCCCTTGACGATGGCGTCGATGGCAAAGCCGGCGAACAGGGGATAGACCACCAGCAGGATATTTTCGAGGGCCACCAGCGAGAAGGTACCCGCCAGCTTGAGGGGATTGGCCCGTGCAATCGCCCCCAGCGAACGACCGGCCGAGTGTGGCAACGGCGTGGCCTGCTCGTCGCAACTGGCTGCCGAAGTGGTTGGTGTTGTCATGGGTTATCTCCTAAGATGTCGGAAACGCTAAGTTTGAGCGAGTGCTCAAAGTTTGTTTGAGCGACTGCTCAAAGTCAAGCAGAACGATGGATATCGCAGGAGGTCAGATGGCACGCCCATCAGCAGAACAGCGCAAAGAGATGATCATCGAGGCCGTACTGGCCCTGTTTCGAGAGAAGGGGATGGCGGCATCGTCAACCCGTGATATTGCCGAGCGCACCGGTCTGGCGCGCAGCCACGTCTACCACTACTTCAAGGATTGGAAGGAGCTCTGCCTCTGCGCCGTGGAGCGTTTCACCTATCAGGAGATCGCCGAGCAGCGGGAGTGGCTATTGCCGCTGCCGGCCCGCGAAGCGTTGCCGCTCTTTGTGCGGGACAACCTGCCGACCAGTCAGGATGCCTCCTGGGCCATCTATCTGGATGCCTGGAACGAGTCACTGCGCGACCCTGTGTTTGCCGAGAGCTACCGCAAAATCATTCTGGCGTGGCGCGAGGTGCTGGAGCTGATCCTGCAAAAGGGGATCGACAGTGGCGAGTTTGTGGCGGGCGATGCCCGGCGACTGGCGCGCCAGATCACCTCCCTCATCAACGGCTATGCCGATGACCTTATTCTGGAGCCGACCCCCGAGACGGTCGAGGCCACGTACCAAGAGATCATGCTGGTGGTCAATCAGCTGGTCTTGCCCCCGACTCACTCATAGCGGCGCAGGCACACAAGGGCGGGGAGGCATGCCAGCGTGGTGCCTCCTCCGGTTTTGTTGGCCATCCGCCGGGCGCGCGATGGTCAGATACCAGGGAGCGGTTGTTGATGTCGATTACCCATTTATCACTGCAAGATGCCCGTCATCTGCAACTGGCGGCGCAGGGGCTGCTGGCCCCCCGTCGCAGCAAGGCGACCCCGGCCGATCTGCTGGCCACCATTCGCCGCATGGCGCTGCTGCAGATCGATACCATCTCGGTGGTAGCGCGCAGCCCCTATCTGGTGTTGTTCAGCCGGCTTGGCCAGTATGAACCGCGTTGGTTGGAGCAGCTGCTGGCCGACGGCGAGATCTTCGAGTATTGGGCCCACGAGGCCTGCTTTGTGCCCAGCGAGGATTACCGGCTGCTGCGCCACCGGATGCTCGACCCCGTCGCCATGGGCTGGAAGTTTTCAGCCAACTGGCTCGCTACCCATCAGCAGGAGATTGGCCAGCTTATCGAGCGTATTCGCCAGCATGGCCCGGTACGGGCGGCTGACTTTGAACGCACAACCGGCAAGGGGAACGGCTGGTGGGACTGGAAGCCGGAGAAACGTCATCTGGAGGTGCTCTTTACCACAGGTCAGCTGATGGTGCGGGAGCGGCGCAACTTTCAGCGGGTCTATGATCTTGCCGAGCGGGTCATCCCCGAGTGGAACGACCAGCGGGATCTGCCGAGCGTCGAGCTGGCGCAGCGGGATATGGTGCGCGCCAGCTGTCGGGCGTTGGGGCTGGTCAAAACAGGCTGGGTTGCGGACTACTACCGGCTGCGGCGCGGCAAATATGACGCCTTGCTCCATCAACTGGCGGACGAGGGGGAGCTGTTGCCGGTACGGGTGGAGGGATGGCGGCACGGCGCTTTTGTGCACGCCTCGCTGGCCGATGAGCTGGTGCAAGCCAAGGAGGGCCGTCTCAAGGCAACCCATACCACCGTCTTGTCGCCGTTCGATCCGCTGGTGTGGGATCGCAAACGGGCCAGTGAACTGTTCAACTTCGACTATCGCATCGAATGCTATACCCCGGCCCCCAAGCGCCAGTATGGCTACTTCGTGTTGCCCTTGCTCCATCGTGGCAAGCTGGTGGGCAGGATGGATGCCAAGGCCCATCGCCAGCAGGGGATCTTCGAGATCAAGAGCCTCTATCTGGAAGCTGGTGTGAGAGTGACCCGCACGCTTGCACAGGATCTGGCGAAAGCCCTGCAAAAGCTGGCTGACTGGCACCAGACGCCGCAGCTTCGTTATGGTGCCATTCCGGCCAATTTGCTGACGTTGTGGCATGAAAGCGCCCCTGCAAAGTGAGCACTATCTCTTCTGGGCTAAGCTGCAAGAGGGATAAACAGTTCGGGAGCGGGAGATGAGACGAGCGGCAACATGGTGGGCGGGATTGGCGATGGCTATCTTGTCCCCCGCGCTATGGGGGCAAGAGCCACCAGTGAAGATCTGTCTGGGGGAGGGCAACGAGTGGGCCCCCTTTACCTACTGGGAGCGCAAGGACGGTGTGCCCGATACCAGCCGCCTGACCGGTTCGGCGACGACGCTGGTGCTCGATGCATTGCAACAGAGCGGGCTCTCGCACCAGATCCGCTATCTGCCCTGGGCGCGGGTGCAGCAGGAGCTGGCGGATTATCGCCAGAATGGTCTGTGCGAGCTGACCTGGGATGCCAGCTACAAGCCGGAGCGGGCCGAGTTTGCCTTCTACAGCGTTCCCCTCTATTACACCCACCTCGGTTTCTTCTATCTCAAGCGCCGCTACCCCGAACCGCCGGATCTGCAGACGGTCAATCGTTCCCGGGTGTGCGGGGTGATTGGCTACAACTACACACCCTACGGGCTTGCGCAGGAGCCACGCCGGGTCAAGCAGTTGCAGCAGGCGCTCGATATGCTGGAGCGGGATCGCTGCGACTTTCTGCCGAGCGAAATCGAACCTCTGGTGGCAGGCATCAGCCTTGGCATTTACCGCAGCGAGAGTGGGTTGCTCAATCTCGCCCTGCCCAGCCGCAAGGGCTTCTATCTGCTGGTGAGCAAGGGCTCCCCCCGCGGTCACCAGCTGGTGAACATCCTCAATCAGTCGCTGGTGGCATTTCAGGAAGGGGGGCATACGGATGAGGTGATGCGCCGCTTCTTGCCACCGATGGAGTAATAGCGAAGGGTTGCTGTCATTCAGGGGGAGCAGATAAACAGAGGGCCAGCCGGTGCAAACCGGCTGGCCCTTTTTTACGTGAGAGCTTGTCAGTCTGCCAGGCGGGTCAGTACCTTCACCAGCAGCTCGATGCGCGGGGCAATGCTGGCCAGATCCAGATACTCCTCGTCACTGTGGAAACCGGCACCGATGGGGCCCAGACCATCCAGAGTGGGAATGCCGAGGGCGGCGGTCAGGTTGGCATCGGAGCCGCCCCCCACCTCTTGCCAGCTGATTGGCAGTCCCAGTTCGACGCCACACTCCTCCACCAGCTGCATCAGTGCCTGGGTGCCCTCTGACGGCACCATGGCCGGTTTGTGGGCCTCGCGGGTCAGCTGGATGGTGACGCCGTTCAGATGCGGCCGCTCGGCCAGGGTCAGCAGATGATCGTTGATCTGGTGGTACTCCTGATTGTCCCAGAAACGGACATCCACCACGGCGCTGGCATGGGCTGGCACTATGTTGGCGCCGTTGCCCCCCTCGACAATGCCGATGTTGAGGGTGGTGCCGCTATCGAAGTTGGTCAGGGCGTTGATGGACAGGATCCAGTGGCCCAGCTCGGTGATGGCGCTGCGCCCCTTCTGCGGTTCGTTGCCTGCGTGAGCCGCCTTGCCGGTGAAATCGATCCGATAACGGGCCATCCCCTTGCGCGCCTTGACCAGCGAGCCATCTGCGCGGGCCGCTTCGGCCACCAGCACCTGTTTTGCCTGTTTGGCCATCGTTGCCAGCCAGTCGCTGGAGTGCAGGGAGCCGATCTCCTCATCCGGGTTCATGCAGACGCAGATGCTCAGGCGATCGCGCACCTCGCGGGGCAGTTCACGCAGGGCATAGACGATGTTGAGCAGGCCGGATTTCATGTCGGAGACACCGGGACCGTAAGCGCGCTCGCCATCGATGCTCATCGGGCGGGCGGCGGCGGTGCCGAGGGGGAAGACGGTATCCATGTGGCCGATCAGCATTACATCGATCTGCGCCGCATCAGGCTGGTTGCGGATCTCCAGTCCCACCCCGGCTGCGCCGCAGTCGACCCGCTTGATCTGCCAGCCGCCCATCGCCTCATATTTGGCGGCCATCAGGTCGGCCACTGCCGCAATGCCCGGCTGGTGCAGGGATCCGCAATCCAGATTGATCAGCGGGGCCAGTTCGGTCAGGTATTGATCCAGAGAAAAAGTCATTGCTTGCTCCACTATCAGGTTCGGGTCAGAGAAGGATGTTCATCACCAACATGGCGCCGAAGGCGTTGAGTACCGAGATGGCGACCATGATGGGGATATAACGCCCTTCGGTGCCGATACAGCCGAGGATGCGGCCCATGTACTGCACCTGGGAGCCCATCAGGTAGATGGCTGGCGCCAGAATGGCGATGTGAGTGCCGTTGAGGATCCCCTGATCGAACAGGGTGATGACCACACCGACTGCACCGCCCATCGACATCCAGGCGCCGATCAGCACGGCTGCCGCCTCACCGGGCAACCCGAAGATGGCCATGACAGGGGAGAAGATGGCGCCCATGGCATCCAGCGCGCCGGTGATCTGCAGCGCCTTGATGATGACGAAGGCCATCAGTACGTTGGGTACGGTGGAGGTGGTGGCGATGACCCAGCCCTTCTTGGCCCCTTCGACGAAGATATCGGTGACGATGGGTTTCTTGATGTTGGCCTGGCTCATTTGGCTTGCTCCTGAGTGTTGAGGGTCTGCTGGGTGTTGTTATCGGTCTGCTTGCCTTCGCTCATATTGAGGTAGACCCGGAACAGGTTGGCCCCGACAAATTTGAAGGCGAACATCACGATGACAGCCAGACCGATGGAGGAGCTGACCGCCGGGCTGCCATCCGCCAGCGTCAGGGTGAACAGCACGGCGCCGGAGGAGAAGAAGTTGACGATGGTGGCACCAGCGGAGAACTGGAACATGGTGAACACGTCGGTTTCACGCTTGGTGATGAGCCCTTCATCCTTGAGCTGACGAGTCATGGCGGCACCGGCATCGGTACTCTGCAGGGAGGCGATCAGCGCCAGACCTGTGTTTCCCGGGATCCCCATCAGTGGGCGCAGCAGCGGGGTCAGCAACTTGCGGGCCGCTTCCAGCGCGCCGTAGTGTTCCAGCACATTGATCATGCCGAGGGCAAACATCACGGTGGGGATCAGGGTCAGGGCAAACAAAAAGCCATCGCGAGCGCCGTTGCCCCCCTTGCCGCGCATGTCGGTCATGGCGGTCTTGATGCCGTCACCATTCTCGCTGACGCTCTGGACCATGGTACCGAACGAACCGTTCAGCGTGGTGAAATCGAATACCCCGTACCACTCGCCGGATTGCAACAGTCCGGAGAAGAAGACCACGGCGAAGGCCAGTGCCAGGTAACTGCCTATGCTCACCGAGCGTGTTTTGTCTGTCATTAGCTAGCTCCATATGAATAATTATTTAATCTGAATAATTATAATTGATATAGATGTCACTAAATTGATGGTGGTCAAAATGGTTTGCTACAAATGACGAATGTATTGGGGTTATGTGACTATGATCGCCATATGCTTGGACGATAATCTGGTTTTTATCGAATTGTTTGAGTGAATAAAAAGCAGGGGCGGGATAGCGGGGCAATAAAAAACCGGGCACGAGGCCCGGTTTGGTCAATCAGTCAGATGTGATTACTGGAGTACCAGTACCATCAGCAGGCCGACACTAATGGCAGATACCAGGAAGGCAAAGCCATAGAACACATAGTGGTGCAGCTTGGTGGTGTGGATCCCCAGATCGTGCAGACCGTGGTAGATACGGTGCATGCCGTGCCAGACTGGCAGGGCGATGATCACCAGCAGGATGCAGGCACCCCACCAGGAGCTGGCGAACGCGTGCACGCGGTCATAGCTCATGGTTTCCACGTCCATGATGCCCATGGGCACCAGCAGACCGGTGATGAGGACAATGACCGGCAGCAGCATGGCAACGACCATGCCACCCGCACCAAACAGACCCCAGTAAATTGGTTCGTCAGAACGTCTCATTGTTTTCTCCTCAGGCCACGATGATCAGGACAAGCAGGGACACCACCGCCAGCGCCACATACTGGGCGAGAACGATCGGCTTCTCCGGTACCAGGTCTTCACCACGGAAGATACGCATGGCTTTCGGCGCCAGGGCGAACCAGGTTTTGGCATGGAACAGGCACGCCGCCAGAGCGACGACATGGAACAGGATGGCGATCGGGCTTTGCAGAGATTCCAGCCAGCCGTTGAACGCTTCCTGACCCTGAACCAGGCGCATCAGGCCCCACATCAGCACAACGGCGTAGATGGAGACGAAGATACTGGTGCCTTCACGGATCATGTAACCGGTGTAGAAGGCGTTCTTCAGCCACCAGTCTTTCTTCATTTCGCGGACGTAAGGTTTACGTTTGCTATCAGTGTTGTTCATGGTCTCAATCCTGCTCTCAATCTGGCTTGAACATGGCGATCATGTAGTCCTTGGCGCTTTCGACCTTGCCAAGCTGGATGGCCGCCGCCGGATCGACGCCCTTCGGGCACACTTCGGAGCAGTAGCCCACGAAGGTACAGCCCCAGACGCCTTCGTCCTGGCTGATGATGCGCATACGCTCTTTGGCGCCGGCATCACGGTTGTCGACGTTGTAGCGATAGGCCAGAGCCAGTGCCGCCGGACCGGTGAACTTCTTGTTGATGCCGTACTGCGGGCAGGCCGCGTAGCAGAGACCACAGTTGATGCACTGGGAGAACTGCTTGTACTGCGCCATCTGGGCCGGAGTCTGGATGTACTCGCCATCACACAGGCTGCGCGGCTCGCTCGGGATGATGTAGGGCTTGATGCTCTCCAGCTTCTCGATGAAGTCGGACATGTCGACCACCAGATCGCGCTCGATCGGGAAGTTGTTGAGCGGCTCGACGGTCATCTTGCCCGGCAGATAGTCGCGCAGGAACGCCTTGCAACCCAGCTTGGGCACACCGTTGACCATCATGCCGCAAGAGCCGCAGATCGCCATCCGGCAGGACCAGCGGAAGCTCAGGGTAGAGTCCAGGTGATCCTTGATGTACTGCAGGGCGTCCAGCAGAGACATCTCTCTCTGGTATGGCACCTGGAAGGTTTGCATCCAGGGCTCGTTATCCTGTTCCGGACGGTAGCGCAGGATCTCAATTTCAATCATCTCAGCCATTCTTCTTAGCCTCGTCTTGTTTCTCACCCTCGGAGCCGTACACGCGTTTTGCCGGCTGGGACTTAGTGATCTTCACATCGGAGTAATCGATGGAGGGCGTTTCGCCATTTTTGTAGAACGAGAGCGTGTGCTTGAGGAAGTTCACGTCATCGCGCTCTTCGTAACCATCCAGACGCTGGTGGGAACCGCGGGACTCTTTACGATTGATGGCGGAGTGCGCCATGGCTTCAGCCACGTCCAGCATGTAACCCAGTTCGATGGCGTACAGCAGATCGGTGTTGAAGACAGAGGACTTGTCGTTGATCTTGACCTTTTTGTAACGGGCTTTCAGCTCGTTGATCTTGTCGATGGTGCCCTGCATCAGCTCTTCGGTACGGTAGATACCGACGCCGGCTTCCATGGACATGCCCAGCTCGTTGCGGATATCGGCCGGGTTTTCGGTACCGTCTACGTCCATCAGGGAGAGGTGCTGCTTGATGAGCGCCTCGGCCTTGGCGGCCAGGGCTTCGGTATTGCCATGCTTCTGAGTCTTGGCAAATTCACCGGCCTGTTCACCAGCCAGCTTGCCGAATACCACGATCTCGGACAGGGAGTTGGAACCCAGACGGTTGGCACCGTGCAGACCGACGGAGGCACATTCGCCCGCGGCGTAGAGGCCGGGCAGACGGGTGGCACACTTGTTGTCTGTCTCGATACCACCCATGGTGTAGTGGGCAGTTGGACGTACCGGGATAGGCTCTTTGGCCGGATCCACGTTGACGTAGGCTTTGGCCAGTTCGCAGATGAACGGCAGACGCTCTTTCAGGTACTTCTCGCCAAGGTGACGCAGGTCGAGGTGAACCACATCGCCCATCGGGCCCTGAATGACGCGGCCTTTCTGCTGCTCTTGCCAGAATGCCTGGGAAACGCGGTCGCGCGGACCCAGCTCCATGTATTTGCTCTTCGGCTGGCCGATCGGCGTTTCCGGGCCCAAGCCGTAGTCTTGCAGGTAGCGGTAGCCATCCTTGTTCAGCAGGACGCCACCCTCACCACGACAACCTTCGGTCATCAGGATGCCGGTGCCCGGCAGACCGGTCGGGTGATACTGGACGAACTCCATATCACGCAGCGGTACGCCGTGACGGTAGGCCAGTGCCATGCCGTCGCCGGTGACGATGCCACCGTTGGTGTTGTAGCGATAGACACGGCCAGCGCCGCCGGTTGCCACGATCACGGATTTGGCCTGGATGAAGCGGGTGATACCGTTCTGGATGTCGAAGGTCAGTACGCCCTGGACACGGCCGTCGTCCACGATCAGATCAAGGCAGAAATGCTCGTCGAAGCGCTTGATGCTCGGGTATTTGACGGAGGTCTGGAACAGGGTGTGCAGAATATGGAAACCGGACTTGTCTGCGGCGAACCAGGTACGCGGAACCTTCATGCCACCAAACGGACGCACGTTGGCTTTACCATCCGGCTTGCGGCTCCATGGGCAACCCCAGTGCTCCAGCTGGATCATCTCTTTGGTTGCGTTGTTGACGAAGTATTCCACTACGTCCTGCTCGCACAGCCAGTCACCACCGGAGACGGTGTCGTTGAAGTGGTTTTCGAGGGAGTCGTCATCACGGACGACACCGGCGGCGCCGCCTTCGGCAGCAACCGTGTGGCTGCGCATCGGGTAAACCTTGGAAATCAGGGCGATGTCCAGGTCTGGCTGTGATTCGGCTATAGCGATAGCGGCGCGTAAGCCGGTACCGCCAGCACCGATGATGGCCACATCGGTCTTGATAATATCCACATCTGCCTCCTTAGGGATAGATTTGCTGGGCACGATTTTGCTCTATGAAAAAAATTCAGGCTTGATGCAAGTCAAACTGCTAGGTTTTATTCCCTTTTTATTGGTTATTTTTCTATAAAACACCCAAATCCCTGGATGAAAATGTCGTTATTATCGTCATTTTTTGGTGTTACTGAGCAGTTGAACACCTAGCTACGAGTACTTTAACTTCTGGATTGTACGTAGTTTTCTTTCAATAAAATGCGAATCACCTCTCTTTTTAGGTACTCGCGAAAAAAATTTTAAGTTTTTTATTGTAATTTTTTAATGAGAATTATTGGCATTCATTCATTCGGATAGAAATAAGTAATCCGAAGTGCGGAGGTGACCACGGCGGTGATCTGATGATTCCAGACGAATTACAAGGATTTCAAGGCGGGGTATTTGGCGGGTAATGTGAGATTACTCACTGAAAATTAAGCGCTATTTAGAAAAATAAAAGGGGCCTGTACGGCCCCTTTTGCTCATGCTCAAATGCGGAACATGCCGACCTGATTGCTCAGTTCACCCGAAATATTTTTAAGTTGTTCAGAGAGATGGCGTGAGCTGTCTGCATCCACTGCCAGTTCGTCCGAGACATCTTTCACTGCCTGAATGTTGCGACTTACTTCGTCGGTGACGGCCCGCTGCTCTTCAGCCGCGCTGGAGATCTGGGTCGCCATGTCGGAGATCTGGTTGATCGAGGTGGTGATCTGCTCCAGCGCATGGGTGGCGTTGTTGGCGTCATCCACGCTGTTCTGGGCCAGCAGCTGGCCTTCGTGCATGGTGCTTACTGCCCCCTGGGTATTGCGTTGCAGGGTTTCGATCATATTGCGGATCTCGACGGTGGAGCTGTGGGTACGCTGTGACAGGACGCGCACCTCGTCGGCTACCACTGCAAAGCCGCGGCCCTGTTCACCGGCACGTGCCGCTTCGATGGCGGCGTTGAGTGCCAGCAGGTTGGTCTGCTCGGCGATGCCCTGAATGGTGGAGAGGATGGTGTTGATCTCCTGAGCGTTTTTCTCCAGTTCCTGAATGATGTTGGAGGCCTGTTCCACCTGGGTGGCCAGATCGGTGATGGAGCGCTGGTTGCGGGCGATCACCTGCTTGCCATGCTCGCAGCTGCTGGAGGAGCTGCGGGCCGCCTCGGCGGTCTGCTCGGCGTTGCTGGCGACCTCGACTGCGGTGGCCGACATCTCGTGTACCGCAGTGGCGATCTGGGAGATCTCGTTTTGCTGGCGTGCCAGCCCCTGATTGGCCTTCTCCGCCATGCTGTGGGAGGACTTGGCCTGCTGATTGAGTTGGCCGGAGGAGTTGGAGATATCCTGCACCATCACATGTATCCGCTCGATAAAGGTGTTGACGTGTTTGGCAACCGCGCCTACTTCATCCTCACGTTCAATCTTGATGCGGCGAGTCAGATCGCCGTTGCCACGGGAGAGATCGGCAATCGCTTCGCCCAGGGTTTTCAGAGGGGCCAGCGAGCCGTTGATGGCGACATAGGAGAAGCCTGCCACGATCAGTATGGTGATAAGCCCCTGAATGAGGGAGGAGGTAACCATGCGGCGTACCGACTGGTAGGCGATCTCTTCATCCACCATCATGCCGTAATACCAGTTGGTATTGGGAATGGCATTAAAGTCGTAGACCTCTTTCTTGCCGCTGATCACCAGCTCGTTGATCATGCCGTCATGGGCGACCTGATTGATGTAGGCGGCAGTCAGTTCCGGTGCCAGAGCGGTAGCGGATTTCAGGCTCAGGGAGGCATCGGGGTGCGCGATGATGGTGCCATTGCTGTCCACCAGCATGGCGTAGGTGCCCTCGGTGGTGACCGCCAGAATATCCGAAATCAGTGAGCTGATGGAGACGTCACCGGCGATGACCCCCTGGGTATTGCCGCGCTGGAACGGCTCGGCAATGGTGACAATCAGCTGGCCGGTGGAGATGTCGGCATAGGGGGCTGTAATGACCAGCTTGCCTGCGGCGGCCGCGTCCTTGTACCAGGGGCGTTGACGTGGGTCATAACCGGCGGGCAAATCGGTTGGTTTGCTCTGGATCATCTTGCCGTCTGCGGTACCGGCATAGACCAGGTCGAAGCCACCGGCATTCATGGACTGGGCCAGATGACTGATGGGCTCATCTTCTTTGGCGAATGCTTCCTTGGTGGTGCTAACCATGCTGATCCGGGAGTCGACCCAGCGGGAGATCCCCTTGACGTTGGCCATGGAGCTTTCGTCGATGATGTTCCAGACCAGTCGCTGGGTCTCGCTGCGCAGTTGCGAGGTGTTGTACCAGACCTGCAGGCAGGTGATCACCAGGATGATGACCCCGATAGCCAGGACAAGCTTGTTTTTAATGGATAAGTTCATAGTTACATCCTTGTGAGCGTCAGTCTGAAGTGTGTGTGGAATCTAGTTATTGTTATGAGCCTCTGTTTATCGGCTGAAGTTGAACTCTTTGTATCCCGGTCAGCTATTTAAAGTTAGTGCCTAAATCAGTGGTTATCCATGCGCGTATCCCCCCCTTACTGCGTCAGAAAACGATCTGGTCGATTGGTGAAGATTCCATCGACCCCCATGCTAGAAAGCGTTTGATAATCTTCTGGATAATCAACGGTATAAACCAGAACTTTGAGCCCCCTGCGATGTGCATCATCGACCAGCGCGGCGTCGATGAAATCAACATCGCAATTGATGGACCAGGCCCCCAGCTCGTCGGCAAACTGCGCCAGGTTGAGCGGCAGGTTGGCGATCAGGGCTCCGAGCCGGATATCGGGCCGCGAGGCGGCAAATCGGGCCAGCTCCGGGTGATGGAAGGAAGAAACCACCCACTGGCCGGGAGTAAAGCCCAGCTCGGCCTCTGCCCGTCGGGTCAGGGCTGCCACCGCATCGGCGGTATGGGTGCCTTTGAGCTCGATGTGCAGCTCGCAGCGTCCGGCGATGATCTCCATCACCTGCCACAGGGTCGGGAGCACCTCTCCCTCACCGGCATCGAGCTGCTCCAGATAGGAGCGGGATTGCTCGGTCAGCACCCCCTTGCCATTGGTGCAGCGCTCCAGCCGCCGGTCGTGGAAGACCCACAACTCGCCATCGGCCGCCTGCACGTCGATCTCGATGGCTGATGCCCCCAGCTCCAGCGCTTTGGCCATCGCCTTGAGAGTGTTTTCGGGGGCCAGGCCGCTGGCGCCACGGTGGGCAATAATTTGCATGTTCTGCTCCTTTTACCTCGCGGATCAGCCGCGGCTCAGGTGAATGTCGATCTGTTGATGGGGCAGGGTAAGTCCCTGCTGCTGCATCTTCTCCAGCACCAGCGAGTGAACCTCGTGGGTGATGGGCATCCGGTGATCCATGTTGTTGACGTAGAGGCGGATCTCGTAGATCAGTGCCGAGTCGGTGAATTCGATCAGGAAGACCTCGGGCGTCGGCGTCTCCAATACCAGGGTCGATGCCTGGATGGACTCCTCCAGAATGCGCTGCACCAGTTTCGGATCCCGGGTCAGGCCGATCCGGATCCGCAGTTTGACCCGGGTGATGGCATCGGAGAGCGACCAGTTGATGAACTGCTCGGTGATGAAGGCCTTGTTGGGCACGATGATCTCCTTGCGATCCCAATCCACTATGGTGGTGGCCCGGGTCTTGATCTTGGTGACGGTGCCGGTGAGATCGCGGATGGTGACGGTGTCACCGAGCCGGATCGGCTTCTCAAACAGGATGATGAGGCCGGAGACAAAGTTGGCGAAGATCTCCTGCAGACCGAAACCCAACCCCACCGAGAGGGCGGCGACCAGCCACTGGGTCTTCGACCAGTCGATGCCGAGCATGGAGAAGCCGGTGAGGGCGCCGATCAGGATCACCAGATACTTGCTGGTGGTCGTGAGGGCAAAGCCGGTACCCGGGGAGAGGCTGAGGTGTTGCAGAAGGGTCAGCTCCATCAGCCCCGGCAGGTTGCGTGCTGTCACCACGGTCAGAATGAAGACGAAGGCGGTCAGCATCAGATCCTGCAAGGTGATGGCCGAGAGCTGCTCGATGCCGCCAATCTTGCTGCTCACCTGCCACACCTCGATATTGCTGAGGAAGCTGAAGGCGGAGTTGAGATCCGACCATTGCACCACCACCAGCATGGTAAAGCCCAGCATCAGCAGGGTGCGCACCAGTCCCAGCGACTGGGCGCTGATGGTATCGAGATCCAGCTCAGTCTCTTCCACCACGTCCGGGGTCTCGGAGCTGAGCTCGTCATGCCCCTCTTCCCGGCCGCGCTGGGCCAGGATCTCGGCCCGCTTGCTCTTGGCACGCTCGAAGGCGAGGCGGCGGCGCTGGATCAGCATCCAGCGTCTGGCCAGATAGTAGACCAGCAGGCAACCCAGCCCCATCAGCAGGCTAAGCTCCAGCTGGCGCAGCAGGGTGCGCGAGGTATAGAAGTAGCCAAACAGGGCGCCAATCACCGCCAGCAGCGGCGCCAGCATCAGGCTGTTCCAGATGAAGTGGTGCAGCAGATGGGGCTTGGTCATGTCGGTCTGGCCCCAGGTGAGTGGCAGCCGCTCCCGGTTGAGGCGGGCAAAGAATAGCAGCAGCCAGAGTGCACCGATCATGAAGGCCATCCGGCCGAGGGAGTCGTAGAAGGCGTGCTCCTGATAGCTGTTGGCCATCCCCTGCACAAAGAAACTCGGGATCAGCACCAGCAGCAGGGTGCGAAACTGCCCCCACACCTTTTGCACCTGTTCCCGGGGCCAGCGGAAGTGGTGGATCAAAATCCCCCGCTCCAGTGTCAGATGGCGGGCCATCACCAGCGCCAGCAGCAGGAACCAGATCTCGCCAAGACCGCGCGCCACCGCCACCGCAAACGGGTATTGCCAGGCCCCTTCGAGCAGGCCGCGCACCATCAGCACCATGGCGGGCAAGGGGAGGGCGGCAAGCAGGGAGCGCAGCAGCAAGCGGCTGGTGAGGCTGAATTTGTCCTGAGTTACCTTGCCGATCCGCGGCGCAATACGGTCGCAATAGAGGCTCAGGTGACGGGCCAGCTTGAACCAGCTCCAGGCCAGCACCAGCAGCCCAATACCGGCCAGCGTGAGGCTCAGCGGGCTATTTTCGGCGATGGCGTAGGGCAGTTGCAGCCAGTTATCCGGGTTGAAGGCCAGGGTTAGCGCGGCGGGAATGCCGAGCATCACCTGTGGGGTAAAGGGGCGCACATCGGGCATCCAGAATAGGTGGCTGGCGCTTATTTCGCGGATCTCGTCGATCTTGCTGTTCTGGCGGCTGTAGAGCAGTTTGAGGCGGGTCTGCTCCTGAATGAGGGTGTCTGAGGCGTCGTTGAGCCGGGTCAGCAGTTGGCGCCGGGCCTTGAGCAGGTTGTCGAGCACCGCTTGCTGCGGCCGATCCAGCGTCACCTCCTCTTCGGCCATCAGCTTGTCGCGCAGCTGGCGGGTATCCTTGAGCCCATCCTGCTCGCTCTCGTACTGGTACTTGGCCATGCGGGCGCTGACGATGGCGGATTCCAGCTTGTCGAGGGGGAACTGGGGAGGCAGATCGGAGAGTTTGCTGCGCAGGTTCTCGCCGTAGGCATTACTGATCTGCAACCACTCCAGCTGTTCGCGTACCGAGTTGACCAGCTCATTCAGTTCAAACAGATTCTTGTCGACAGTGCGCTGCTCATCCTGCACCCGCTCAATCTGATCTTCCAGTGTGCCGAGCTGGATGGAGAGCGCCTGATTCTGCTGTTGCTGCTCCAGCAGCAGCGGCATGTCGGTGGTGAGTTGTTTGCGCAGCCGTTCGCTCTCCTCCAGCGCCTGCTCGGTCTTCTCCCTACGCAGCTGGTTCTGCTGGGTCAGCAGGCTGGCTTGCCACTCATCCTCGTCGGCGATGGCCAGATTGAGCTCCTGCAGCTTCAGCTTGCCGAGATCGTTGCGCTGCTGGGCCGAGAGTTGCTCCAGCTCCAGCATCTGGATCCGGTCGGAGAGGCTCTGCTCCTTCATTCTGGTCAGCAGCAGTTGTGCCTCCTGCTGGCGATCCGATTCGCTGCTGAAGCTCAGTCGCTCCAGCTGGCTGCGGGTCAGTTGCAGCTGTTTGCGCAGCTCGTCCACCCGCAGGTGATACTCCTGACCGGTGCTCTCCAGCTGGTTGAGGCTGTCCATCACCCCCTGCCGCTCCTTGCGCAGGTTGAGCTGGCGGTTGCTGCTAAGGCCAATGGCCTGGCGCAGCGCCTCCTCCTTGAGGCTCGCCAGCGGCGGGCGAGCAGCGGGCTGATAGTTGTGCAGACTCTCCTTGAGGCGCGCCGACTCCTTGGGGTAATCGATGAGGATCTGCTGATAGGCTTTGCTCTGCTCCCGGTAGCGCTCGGCCTCTCTGGCAAATTGCAGCGCCTGCTGGTAGCTCTCCCGCAGCTTCTGGTTTTCCGGGGTATCGCTCTTGGGCACGCTCTGCAACAGGGATTCGGCCTGGGCAATGGCATCGTCGGCGCGCACGGCTGGCGGCAACAAGATAAGGGAGAGCAGCAAGAGGGTGAGCAGGCGTTGCAACATGAGGCTCGTTTCCGTTCAGAAGAGGTGGCCCTAGCCTAAAACAGGGCAGGGAGGCGGGTAAAGCAGTCTATATTAATGATTCATAACACAAATAACAGGAAGTCGTGCTGCCGTTTCGCTATGATCCCGGCCGCTTTCTCTCCACCGAGTCGAATATGTCAGCTGTTGATCTGGGCACAGCCCCGCTATCTCGCCTTTTCTGGCGTTACGTAACCCCGACCGTGGCGGCCATGCTGATCACTGGCATCTATGTCACCATCGATGGCATCTTCGTTGGCCATGTGCTGGGTCAGGATGGCATGGCCGGTTTGATGCTGGCTTATCCCATCTGCGCCGTGCTCTATGCGGTGGGGGCGCTGATCGGCATGGGGGCCTCATCGCTGGTCTCCTTCTATCTGGGGCAGGGCAACCCGGCCAAAGCCCGCCATATCGTCGGCAATGCCCTGGTGATGGTGTTGTTAGCCTCGGCACTGCTCAGTTTTATCGGGATCCGTTATGGCGAGCCCATGCTGGCCTGGATGGGGGCGGAGGGGGAGATCTTCACCGCCGGGCTCTCCTACCTGCAGGCCTACGCCTGGCTCGGCGTCTTTGCGGTGCTGTCGATGGCGTTCAGCTCGCTGCTGCGCAACGATGGCCGCCCTGGCTTTGTCACCCTCATCATGGTAGTCGGGGGGCTGCTCAACGTGCTGCTCGACTATCTGCTGATGGTGGTGTTTCCGTTCGGACTGGCCGGGGTGGCGACGGCCACCATGCTCTCCCAGGCAGTGACGGGCCTTGCCTGCCTGTGGCACTTCTTCACGCCGCGCAGCCAGCTGCGGATAAGCTGGGACACCTTGCGCCCCGATCTGCGGCTGATGGGCGAAACGGTGCGCCTCGGGGTCTCCAGTTTTCTGATGTACCTCTATCTCTCGGTAGTGCTGGCGCTGCACAACAAGGCGTTGCTGGCGGTCGGCACTTCGCTGCATGTGGCGGCCTACGGGGTGATCAGTTACACCGAGGCCTTCTTCTATCTGGTGTTTGAGGGGATCGCCATGGGTATCCAGCCCATCGCCAGCTTTAATGCGGGTGCCGGTCACTGGCGGAGGGTGCTGCGGATCCGCAATCTGGCACTCGGAGTGACGCTGGGGATCGCCCTGTGCGCCATGTTCCCGCTCTATCTGTGGCCGGAGGCGGCGGTCTATCTGTTTGCCGGCGACAACGCCACCTTGCTGCCGGTGGCGAGTCTCGGGATCTGGCTCTACTTCTGGGGGCTGCCGATGGAGGGCTTGCTGCTGGTGGGGGCCACCTACTTCCAGGCCATCAATCGGGCTCGCATCGCCTCCCTGCTCACCGGCGGCAAGCTGGTGCTGATCGGCGGTTTCTTGTGGGGATTCTCGACCCTGTGGGGCGTGCCCGGCGTCTGGCTGGCATTGCCAACGTGCAGCTCATTGCTGGTGTTGGTGATGTGGCGGGCGATGCGTCGGGAGTCTGGCGCCCACGCGCTGGCCGGATAGGTAATCAGGTTCGACGTGCAGATAGCAGACAGGCAGCCATGGGCTGCCTGTCTTGTTAGAGGATGTTTTGTTAACGGGCTCTGCCGATTCAGGGCTTGAAGGCGCCGATAAAGATGGCGGGATCGACCCGGGTGTCGTTGAGGCTGACGTTCCAGTGCATATGGGGGCCGGTAGCGCGGCCGGTCGAACCGACTCGCCCGACGATGCCGCCACGCGGCAGGCTCTGACCGAGCTTCACATCGATCTTCGACATATGGCAGAACATGCTGATGAGCCCCTGACCGTGGTCGACAAAGACGGTATTGCCATTGAAGAAGTAGTTGCCGATCAGGATCACCTTGCCGGCGGCGGGGGACTTGATCGGGGTGCCGGCGCCGACGGCGAAGTCGAGGCCGGAGTGGGGATTGCGCTCCTCGCCATTGAAGAAACGACGCAGGCCAAACGGGCTGGAGAGGGGGCCGTTGACCGGCTTGTCGAACATCAGGTTGCTCGGCTGGTTGGGGCTGAAGGTCTGCTAAGCCCGGGTCTGCTCCGCCAGCTCGCGGTTGATGCGGGTCATATCCTCGGCGAGCGGATTGACCTGACGGCTGTTCTTAAGCTTGATGTGCTGCTCGCGGTAGTGCTTGGGGGTCACGGTGAAGCCGAGAGTACGGCCATCACCTGTGCTCAGTTGCTGGGCGCCGGGCGTGCTTTTCAGAGAGATGCCGACGATGGCGATCCACTGGTTGTCTTCGCGCACTACCAGCACGGGTTTGTCATGATAGCGTGCCGTGGGGGCAGTGGGTGACGCGCCAAGAGGGATCACCGCAACGCCACCCGGCACCGGATGGTTGAGCAGGCGACTGATAAAACCCTCGGCCAGGGCTGACTGGCTGGCCAGTAACAACAACAGACAACAAACAACTCTCATGACGATACCACTCGATGTTAAAGCGCCCGGGATGGCGGGATGACAACCTCCTGTCCGGCATTCGTCGATCACTAAAGGGTGACCACGGCACGCTGGCCACGACAGGTGCGGCTGGGGGAGGGAGCAGATTGTGCCTCGTTATGGTCGAGGCAGCCAGAGGCGGGGCGTGGCTGACGCCCATTTTGTGCATAGCTGCGTCAGGTTTTATGTCGTGGTCGGGCCGCTTCGCCATTGAGTCGCCCCCGCCCTGGCTCTAGAATCGGCTTCCGGCACTGATGCCACCGACACTCCGAGGAGACGATATGAACGGATTACCCCCTTTGCGCACCACTCCGGCCCGGTACACGACAGGTCGTGGCTGGCTCTGGGTTCGCAGCGGGTTCGATATCTTCAACAAGGGGATGGGGATCAGCGTGGCCATGGTGCTGGTCTGGTTTATGGTGGGTATGCTGCTGGAGCAACTGCCGGCGGGTGGCCTTATCTCCCAGCTGCTCTACATGGTGTGGGGCGCGGGTTGGGTGGCGGTCGCCGCTCGGGGTTATCGGGGGGAGCCGCTGCAGTTTGCCGATCTCTTCGCCGGTTTTCGCCACAAGCTGACCCCGCTGATGCTAGGCGGTCTGCTGGTGTTGCTGCTGTTCAGCCTGGTGGGCCTCGTCTGTCTCGGTCTGCTCTCCATGTGGGGGCTGCTCCCGCTGCTGACGCAGGATCCCGAGAGCATGGTGGTCTCAGCCAGCCAGTTGCAACAACTGCTGCTGGTATTGCTGGTGGGGATGCTGCTCATCATTCCCGTGCTGATGGGGGTCACCTTTGCTCCGGCGCTGATCTACCACCACGATATCGGCATCATCCAGGCGGTACGGCTGAGCTTCTTCGGCTGCTGGCGCAATATGTGGCCCTTCTTCTGGTGGGGACTGCTCTCAGCCATGTTGTTGCTGTTTGGCGCTGTGCTGTTACTGGTAGGTCTGCTGGTGGTGATCCCGGCGCTCAACTACTCCATCTATGTGGCTTATCGGGATATTTTCCTGGACGAGAGTGCGCAGCCGGAAGCGCCGCACTCAGAACCATTCGGATTTGAAGCCTGATCAACTGATGAAGATGAAGAAGGGGCCCACAGCGGCCCCTTCGTTATGTTTGGGTGTGCGGAGTGCTTACTCCTGCCAGATGGGATCCGCCGCCATGCGGGCCAGCAGAAAATCGAGGAAGCTGCGCAGCAGTGGCGACATCTGCTTGCGGGTGGCATACACCCCGTAGACGCCGAGGCGCTTGGGCTGCCAGTCGGTCAGCAGGGGCACCAGTTCCCCGCGCTCCAGATAGGGTTGTGCCGAGTAGCGGGGTTGCAGGCTGATCCCGGCACCTTCAAGCGTTGCTTCCAGCAGCAGGTTGGAGATATTGGCGCTCAGGTTACCGCTGACCGGCACTGACTCGGGACCGTCCGGTCCATTGAACTCCCACAGGCTCTTGCCAAAGTAGGTGTAGGTGAGGCAGTTGTGCAGCGCCAAATCCTGCACCTTGTGTGGCATTGGATGACGGGCCAGATAGGCCGGGCTGGCACAGACTACCGAGTGGCAGGTGCCGAGACGACGCGCCACCAGATTGGGGTCGAGGTCGTTGGTGATGCGCACCGCCAGATCGATCCGCTCCTCCACCAGATTGACGGTTCTGTCGAGCAGCAGAATGTCGATGGCCGTCCCCGGGTATTGCGCCAGATAGTCGTTAGCAGCCCCGACCAGCAAGGCTTCCGACAGGGAGTAGCTGCTGGTGATCCGCAGTTGTCCCTTGGGGGCGTCATCCCCCTTCACGGCGATCTGCTCCATCTCTTCGCCGAGCGCCAGCATGGCGCGGGCCCGGTTCAGCGCCTCCTCTCCCGGTCCGGTCAGACTCAGACGACGGGTGGTGCGGTGCAGCAGGCGGGCGCCCATCCAGCTCTCCAGCTCGGCCAGATAGCGCGACACCATGGCGCGCGACATATCCAGTTTCTCTCCGGCGCCGCTCAGGCTCCCTTGTTCGACTACGCTGACAAAGACCCGCAAGGCGGTCAGTCGATCCATGTATGGCTCTCTATATGTTCGATATGTGCAACAGTGATGCGCTTTTTATGCTGTATTTGCACCTTAAGTGATCCAATACACTGTGTCCATCAAATGAACCCCCGAATACTTAATGAGGAATAGATGATGAACAACACCCTGATCCGCAACCTGACTCTGGCTACCACCCTGTTGAGTGGCGCCGTACTGGCCGCCCCCCTGAGTGTGACCGTCTACAACCCTGGCGAGAAGGCGATCTTCCCGGTCTCCTCCTCACTGGTGACCGGTGACAAAGAGGCCATCCTGATCGATGCCCAATTCGATGTGCAAAATGGTCAGGCGCTGGTCGACATGATCAAGAAGAGCGGCAAGAAGCTGACCACTGTCTATATCAGTGCCGGTGACCCCGACTTCTACTTCGGTCTGGAGCCAGTCATGGCGGCGTTCCCGGATGTCAAAGTGCTGGCCGATCAGCATGTGGTTGACCATATCAACCAGACCAAGGATGCCAAGCTGAGCTACTGGAGCCCGATCCTCGGCAAGGGCGCACCGAAGAGCCTGACCGTGCCGCAAGTGATGACCGCCAGTCACCTGACGCTGGATGGTGAGAAGATTGAAATCAAAGAGATGAACACCCCGAATGCCTACCTCTGGGCCCCTTCCATCAAGACTGCTTTTGGCGGTGTGCCGGTTTACCACGGGGTGCATGTCTGGATGGCCGACAGCCAGACCAAGGCGGCTCGCAGCAACTGGGTCAAGGCGCTGGATAATCTGCTGGCCCTGAAACCCGAGCGTGTGGTACCGGGCCACTTCTTGGGCACGGCTCCCAAAGGCACTGCTGCTGTGAGCTTTACCCGTGACTATGTAGAGCGTTTCGAACAGGAGCTGGCCAAGGCGAAAAACTCCGGTGAGCTGATTGAGGCTCTGAAGAAGGCCTATCCGGCACTGCCGGTTGACGATGGTCTGTCCATCGGTGCCAAGGTCAATACCGGCGAGATGAAGTGGTAAGCCACTGAGCCTGCTTTCCCTGTGTTTTTTACCGGGCCTAAGGGCCCGGTTTTTTATCCGAGATTGAAGTGAGAATGAAGATGAGCGAACAACAAACCACCCTCCATTATGTCTATGACCCGCTCTGTGGCTGGTGCTACGGTGCCGCCCCCCTGTTGCAGGCGGCAGCCACCATTGCCGGACTCAAGATCGAGCTGCATGCGGGCGGTCTCTGGATGGGTAGTCGCCGTCAGCCTATGGGCGAGGCATTGCGTGATTATGTGCGCCCCCATGATCAGCGGATCGAAGCGCTGACCGGCCAGCATTTTGGCGAACGCTACTTTAACGAACTGCTGCTGCGCGAAGGGTGTCTGCTGGACTCCGAGCCGCCGATCCGTGCGGTTTTGGCCGTCACGGCGTTGGGGGGCGATGGGCTGGTCATGTTGCACCGGATCCAGCAATCCCACTATCGGGACGGTATCTGGATTGGTGAGCCAGCGTTTCTTGCCACGCTGGCGGCAGAGCAGGGGATTGCAGCCGAGGCGTTCCAGCAAGCTTATCTGCAGGCGCCCTTGCTGCAACATCTGGCAGATAGCCAGGGCTGGATGAAACGGCTGGGCGGTCAGGGTTATCCCACCCTTGGGTTGATGCACAACGGTAAGGTGAGTGCTGTTCGAGTGGCTGACTTTTTGGGCGATCCTGCCGGGTTGCGTCAGCATCTTCTTGAGTTGATGGAATAGTTATTAGAATGTGAACGGACAAGGTCTCTTTAGAAGTGGAGTGAACGGGCCGATATTCCTGTATGCAGAAGCGATATGAAAGCCTTCGACTTTCTGCTTGCAGACTATGCTCTATGTGACCATTCCCGGCGGATGTTGCGGGAGTGCAGACCCATTTAAAGGAAGCCCCCATATGTTCAAAAACATGTCTATCGGCCAGAAACTGAGTGCCGGATTCGCCATCCTGGCGCTGCTGGTGCTGGGCTTGGCCTGGTTTTCAAGTAGCCAGCTGGCACGCCTTTTCCATGATTCAGAGACCATTACCGACAACCTGCTGCCGTCAACCCGCTATGCTAGCCAGATGCATGTCGCCATTCTGGATGCGCGCCGCTCAGAGTTGGCCCAGGTGATCGGAGGCCTGAACAAAGATGCCCAAGAAGTAAGCGAGCGTACGCAGACTTTTAACAAGGCCAAGCAGGAATTCGAGCAAGCTGCACAGAAATATGGTGCATTGGAATTTAGTACTGCCGAGGACAAGCAGGTTTATGAGCAGGTAGTTGCGGCGGGGGCCAAGTATTTTGCGGTACATGAAGAGCTGCTGAGCGCCTTGGCTGCTGGCGATCTGGAACGTGTCAAAAGTCTGCGCAAAAACGAAACTAGGGCTGCACTGGAGGAGGTGGGAGCAAAATCCTACCGCTTGCGGGAAATCAATAACGAGGTTGCGGCCCAGATGACCAAGGATGTCGAGGCTCTTTATAACAACGCCAGAACCATGAGCATCATCGTCAGTCTGGTGACGCTGGGTTTTGTTGTGGCCATTGCCTGGCTGCTGACCGGTCAGATCCGCAATCCGGTGATGGCGTTGCTGGAACAGACCCGTCGGGTCTCCTCTGGTGATCTCACCTCCCGTATCGATATGCAGCAGTTCAACAATGATGAACTGGGGACTCTTGCCAAAGGGTTTGGTGAAATGCAGACCAATCTGCGCACTCTGGTGAGTGAAGTCTCGGGCTCTGTGGTGCAACTGAGTTCCGCCGCAGAGGAGATAAGCTCGGTGGCTCGCCAGTCAGCCAACAATATGAATGCGCAGCAACATGAGCTGAACCAGCTGGCAACGGCGATGAACGAGATGCAGGCTACGGTGCAGGAGGTCTCGCGCAATACCAGCGATGCGGCCAGTGCCGCTACCTCGGCCAGTGAAACGGCAGAAATTGGGGCCAAGACAGTAAACGATTCCATCCAGCGTATCGAGCGGGTTGCCGGTGCTATCGAGAGCACCGCCGAGGTGATCCGCCAACTGGGCGATGACAGCCGCAATATCGGCATGGTGCTGGAGGTGATCCGCGGCATTGCCGAACAGACCAACCTGCTGGCATTGAACGCGGCGATTGAAGCGGCCCGTGCCGGTGAGCAGGGGCGGGGGTTTGCGGTGGTGGCCGATGAGGTGCGCACTCTGGCCAAGCGCACCCAGGACTCCACTTCCCAGATCAACACCATCATTGCCGAGTTGCAGCAGCGTGCCGAGCAGGCGGGCACGACCATGCAACAGAGTCAGGAGCTGATGAACACCACAGTTGCTACCGCGCGGGAAGCGGGCGAGTCTATCTCCCAGATCAGTGGCTCGGTCAGCAGCATCTCCCACATGAACATTCAGATTGCGACCGCCACCGAAGAGCAGGGGGCGGTGAGCGAGGAGCTCAACCGTAACGTGGTCAATATCAGCCATGCTTCCGAAGAGGTCGCTTCTGGTGCCACCCAGATGGCTCAGGCGTGCAACGAGCTGAACCATCTGGCTACCCAGCTGCAGGATATGGTGCGCCGTTTCAGGGTGTAATCCATCAACGAGTCAAACAGCCCGATTACCGCAAGGTGATCGGGCTTTTCTGTTTTGGAGGGGCAGCCGGAGAGGTTCACTGCGAGCGGATGACTTGTCCCGCCGGACGATATTGTGCATGCTGATGGCCCATTTTCCAGGCAGGACTCTTGCTGTATGAATCTTCGCGATCTCGAATATCTGGTGGCGCTGGATGAGGAAAAACATTTTCGCAAAGCCGCTGAACGCTGCTTTGTCAGTCAACCCACCCTGAGCGGCCAGCTGCGCAAGCTGGAGGATGAACTCGGGGTCATTCTGATCGAACGTACCTCGCGCAAGGTGCTGTTTACTCCTGCTGGCGATGCCATGGCCCATCAGGCGCGTCGGGTGCTCAAGGAGGTGCGCGAGCTCAAGAGCATCGGTCAGCACTTCTCCGAACCGATGTCCGGGGAGATCCATATCGGTTTTATTCCGACCGTAGGCCCCTACCTGTTGCCCCGCATTATCCAGACCCTGCGTGAGCGTTTTCCCCAGCTGGAGTTCTACCTCTATGAGGAGCAGACCCAGACCCTGCTCAAGCGGCTGGAAGAGGGGGAGCTGGATTGCGTCATTCTGGCCGAGATGCCGGGGATGGAGGGGTTTGGTTCAATCCAGCTCTACCACGAGCCGATGTGGTTGGCGGTGCCTTGCCATCACCCCGAAGCACAGGCCAGACAGGTGCCGCTTGGCAATCTCAAGGGCAAGAAATTACTGATGCTGGCCGATGGTCACTGTTTGCGGGATCAGGCGATGGGCTTCTGTTTCGCCGGCGGGATAGGTGAGGATCAACGCTTCAAGGGGACCAGTCTGGAGACCCTGCGCAACATGGTGGCCGCCGGTAGCGGCATGACTTTGGTGCCAAAGTTGGCCGTACCTGCCGATCATGATGAGGGCGGGGTGAGCTATCGGCCGGTGGTTGACCCTGTGCCGGGGCGTACCATCTCGCTGCTCTATCGCCACTACTCGGTGCGTCGCCCCTGCTTCAATGAGTTAGCCGCCTCGATCGCCACACTGATGAGCAAGCAGTTGGCCCAATAAAAAAACCGGCAGCCAAGGCTGCCGGTTTTGCTTCTGCCGCAAGAGCAGCTTAGAAGATATCGTCGGTTGAGACAGGCCCTTCCACATCGGGGTTGTCACCGCCGTAGACCTGATTGCCATCCGAGCTCGGTGCTGCGTAGCGGGTCGGTTCGGTCCCTTCCTTGAAGTATTCGTCGGTGCCGCCACTGGTCGCCAGCAGGCCGGTTTCGCTATCAATCTTCACCGTCATGATCCCCTCGGGAACCGGCATCTTGTGCTCAGGCAGCTTTTTGAGGGCGACTTTCATGAAGTCGATCCAGATAGGCTGCGCGGCGCCGCCACCAAACTCGGCACGGCCAAGGCCACGCTGGTGGTTGTCAAAACCGATCCATGAGGTAGCAACGATCTCCGGGGTGTAGCCGGAGAACCAGGCATCTCGCGATTCGTTGGTGGTACCGGTTTTACCGGAGATGTCGTGACGTTTCAGGTCGCGGGCTGCACGCCAGCCGGTACCACGCCAGCCGTTGCCACCCCAGATGGCTGTGCTCAGGGTGTCGGTGATCAGGAACGCACTCTGGGCACTGATGGTATGCGGGGCGATGGTTGGCGCGAGAGGGGTCTGCGTGCCATCTTGTGCGGCTCCATCAACAGTTGGCTCCGGCAGTGTGCTCTGCTCGGGTGCAGCCTGCTGTTCGCAGGTGGTGCAAGCAATAGCAGGGTTGGCCTGATAGAGTGTGTTCTCCAGACTGTCGGTCACTTTGTCGATGAAGTATGGGGTCACCAGGAAGCCACCGTTGGCCAGAACCGAGTAACCACGCACTACCTCGAGGGGGGTGAATTCGGCAGCACCCAGCGCCAGCGACTCATGGGGAGAGATGAAGTCGCGGGGGAAGCCAAAGCGGGTCAGACCGTCGATATAGGTATCCAGACCGATGGCGCGCATCAGTCGAACCGACATCACGTTCTTGGACTTGGCCAGTCCCAGACGCAGCGGGGTGGGGCCATCATAAACGGCCGGGGAGTTCTTGGGTTGCCACATGGGCCCTTTTGACGGATCCCACTGGTTGATCGGCGCATCGTTGATGAGCGATGCCAGGGTATAGCCATGCTCCAGCGCGGTCGCATAGAGGAAAGGCTTGATATTGGAACCGATCTGGCGACGCGCCTGATCGACCCGGTTGAATTTGGAGAGTTCGAAGCTGAAACCACCGACCAGCGCTTCCAGTGCCCCATTTTTCGGGTTCATGGCAACCAGCGCGGCGTTGACGTCCGGGATTTGGGCCAGCAGCAACTCTTCGCCCTCTTCCCGTACCCAGATCTGGGCGCCGACTTTCAGCACATCGCGCGCCGATTTCGGGGCATAGCTCTGACGGTCGTCGGTAATAAAGGAGCGGGCCCATTTAATGCCGTTCCAGCCGAGCTCTGCTTCCTTGCCATTTTTCAGTACCAGCGTGGCGCTGCGATCACCGAGCTTGGTCACGACCGCCGCCATTAGCGGATCGTAAGTGGGCTGTTTGCCAAGGTGAGCGACAATCTGCTCGTAATCCCAGGCTGGCTCGCCAGCCTTCCACAACTGAGCCGTCGGGCCGCGATAGCCATGGCGCATGTCATAGGCAAAAACGCCATCCAGCAGCGCCTGTCTGGCTGCCCGTTGACGTTCGGCAGAGACGGTAGTGTAGACGTGCAGGCCCATGGTGTAAGCATCTTCACCGAACTGCTCGACCATCTTCTGGCGCACCATCTCACCGAGATAAGGGGCGTGCAGAGTCACTTCGGCGCCGTGAAAACGGGCCTTGATCGGCATTTTGGACGCTTCGTCAAACTGGGCCTGGGTGATCTTGCCGGTTTCCAGCATCCGGCCCAGCACAACGTTGCGGCGCGCAAAGGCCCGCTCGGGGGAGCGGATGGGGTTGAGCATGGAGGGAGCTTTCGGCAGACCGGCAATGATGGCGATCTCGTCCAGTCCCAGATCCTTGACCTCTTTACCAAAGTAAACCTGTGCCGCAGCACCGATCCCGAAGGAGCGATAACCGAGGGGGATCTTGTTGAGGTAGAGTTCGAGGATCTCGTCTTTTGAGAGATTCTGCTCGATCCGCCAGGCCAGGAAGACCTCCTTGATCTTGCGGATGATGGTCTTCTCATTGCTCAGGAAGAAGTTGCGGGCAACCTGCTGGGTGATGGTACTGGCCCCCTGACGGGCATGGCCGGAAACAGCCCAGACGGATGCGGCTCGAATGATACCTATCGGGTCAATGCCCGGGTGCTCATAGAAACGTGCATCTTCGGTCGCCAGTACGGCATCGATCATGGGTTGCGGAATTTCGTCCAGACGCAGCGGAATGCGACGAATTTCGCCATATTGGGCGATCAACTCCCCATCCCGGCTGTAAACCCGCATCGGGGTTGCCAGCTTGACGTCACGCAGTGCGGTGACATCGGGCAGTTGGGGTTTGATATAGAAGTAGATACCGATGAGGCTGGCAACACCCAGCACAGCACCCAGCATCATGACAATAAACAGGCGAACGAGCCATTTCAGCATGGAAGAACTACCAATCGTCTTAAAATTAGCCAACGGGCGCAGAGTATAGCCCTTTTGCCATCGGGAATTCGAGGTTTTCCTGTGGCGAGCCACCCACCTCAAAAGGATGCGAGAGGTTAGCACTACAGGGAGCAATAACCAAGGAGGGCCACTTGCCATGAAGAAAGCGAGATGGGTCACTTTTCGGCATAAACTTTATGACATTGATAGTTAGAGCATTTAGGATGAGTGAAGCACTCCTCTGATCGGGTGTCCTACACTCTGTTCAGGAATAAAACCAAATAACGCATGGATGTGTATATGTTTGGGCTTTTTAACAAGGGATCCCTCCTCCCTCTGGTGGGCATTGATTTTGGCAGCCAGACCATCAAGGCCGTTACCCTCAGTGGCCGACCTGGCAAGCTTCATCTCGAATCTGTCGCCGATATTGCCACCCCGAAAGGGACGCTGGTTGACTATCAATTGCAGGATATCGAGCGCGTCAGCCAATCTCTCAAGACTCTCAAGCGCCTGATCCCAGCTCACAGCGACTATGCCGCCACTGCGGTGACCGGCTCCAACGTGATAACCAAGGTGATCCAGATTGATGCCCGCCTCAGCGACAAGGAGCTGGAGAATCAGGTGCAACTGGAGGCCGAGCAGATCATTCCCTTCCCCCTCGATGAAGTGAGTCTCGATTTTGAGGTACTGAGCACCAACAATAGCGAAGATCGTCAAGATGTGCTGCTGAGCGCAGCCCGCACCGAGAGTGTCAACGGCCGGGTCAGCGCCCTTGCCGAAGCCGGTATTGCCGTCAAGGTGGTGGATGTGGGCTCCCATGCGCTGGGCCGTGCCGTGGTGGCTTGTCTGCCCGAATTGCAGGAGAGTGAACGGCCGATCGGGGTGATCGACATTGGCGCCAGTGCCATGACCTTTGCGGCGCTGGTCAAGGGGGAGGTGATCTACTCCCGCTTGCAGAACTTCGGTGGCGATCAATACAGCCAGGCGCTCTCCTCCTTTTATGGCATGACGCTGGATGAAGCTGAGCAGGCTAAAACCAAAGGTACCTTGCCTGTTGACCATGAGCTGGATGTGCTGATGCCCCACATCAACTCGCTGTTGCAGCAAGTGCGGCGCAATATCCAGCTGTTTTGCAGTTCATCCGGTTATCGCGACATCGCAAAACTGGTGCTGACGGGGGGAGGCAGTCTGCTACCCGGTTTGTTGGTGCAGGTAAAAGAAGAGGTCAATTGCGAGGTGTTGCACCCGGATCTGTTCGCCCTGTTTGGCAAACCGAAAGGGGAGGCCGAGCTGGTACATGGTGCTAAATATATGACGGCATTCGGGTTGGCTCTGAGGAGTTTCACACCATGTCAAATATAAACCTTCTACCCTGGCGTGAAGCCCGGGCCCAGCGCCAAAAGAAACAGTTCGGGGCCTTGCTGGGGATTTTTGTGCTGGCCACGGTCGCGTTGGGATTTTTTGCCAACTGGCTGGTTGATCGCCAGATCGTCGCCCAGCAGCAGCGCAACCAGAGGCTGGTTCAGGAGATGACTATTCTGGATGCCCAGCTGGGGGAGATCCGTCTGCTCAAAGAGCGTCGCAAGGAACTGATCGATCGGATGCAGCTCATCGAGCAGTTGCAGATGCGCCGCAATGTGCCCGTCCGCCTCTTCAATCAGCTGCCTTCATTGGTGCCCAACGGGGTTTACCTCAACACCCTCTCGATGCAGAACAATATTATTGATGTAAATGGCAAGACCGAAGCCTATGGTCGGGTGGCCAGCATGATGCGGCGGATTGATGGTTCCGGCTGGCTGGGTCAGGCAAAGATAAGCACTATTTTTGCGGCTGATGTTGCGCCAGTGTCATTGAGCCAGTTTTCCATGATGTTCCTGATCGCCAACAATGCTGCGGCTGCAGGGAATGTGGCCAAGGAGCAACAATGAACCTTCAGCAACTCAACGAGTTGGATATCAATGACATAGCAAGCTGGCCAAAATGGGCAAAAGGGGTCTTCATCTTTTTCTGCTGCGTGTTGACCGGCGGCGCCATCTACTACTACGTGATTGCCAACTCACTGACCAGTTTGACTCAGGAAGCGGGGAAAGAGACCGAACTGAAAGCCCAGTTTGAAAGCAAGGCGATGCTGGCTGCCAACCTGGGGGCATACAAGGCACAAATGGTTCAACTTGAACAACTGGTCGATACCCAGCTCAAGCAGTTGCCCAATACCCATGAGGTCGCCGGTCTGCTGGACGATATCAGCTTTATTGCTACCGACAACGGCTTGAAATTGAACCGGATCAACTGGGAGCCAGAGGTAAAGCACGAGTTTTCAACCGAGCTACCAATGCGTATCGACGTCGTGGGCACTTACCATGAAATTGGAAAGTTCACCGCTGACATGGCCGCCTTGCCCCGTATCGTCATCCTTGACTCCTTCACTCTGGGTCAGAGCAAGGATGAAGGGGAGCTGATTTCGATGTCGATGTTGGCCAAGACCTACAAGTACAACGGTAAAACAGTGGAGCCGAAACAATGAGACGCATCTGCTGGTTGTTACCTGCCCTCTTACTGGCGGCCTGTGGTGGTCAGGAGGACATGGATAGCTATGTCGCCCAGACCAAAGCAAGGCCACCCATACCTATCGAGCCCTTGCCCGAGCTGAAGCCTTTTGCCCCTATGCACTACCAGCAACTCGAGTTGCGCAGCCCCTTCATGGTTCCCCAGCCTGAGGCGACGGTCGGAAGTACAAGCACTGCCAAGGCCCAGCCGGATTGTGCTCAGACCCTGATGGATCGTGAGAAAGAGGTGCTGGAAAATTATTCGCTGGCCAGTCTGTCGATGCATGGTTCTTTGGGTAAGGCAGGCCAGTTGTGGGCCTTGATCAGCACCCCGGATGGCAAATCGATGCGCGTCGGACTCAACCAGTATATGGGGCTTGATCAGGGCCGGGTCATCAAGATCACTGACACTGCCGTGGATTTGCTGGAAACCATTCCGGACGGGAAGGGGTGCTGGGTAACAAGAGAAACCCAGTTGGCGATGGCCAATGTGCAAGAAAAACAATAATCAGGGACGAACAGCAATGAGAACAACAATAGAGAGTTTATCCAAAGTGGCTTTGCTGTTTTGCGCCAGCGCCCTCAGTCAGGCGTGGGCAGTGGCAACCCTGCAGGAGATCAAGGTCAATCCGCTGCTTGCCGATCAATTGCTGGTGGAGCTCAGTTTCAGTGAGCCGGTCACGGGCTTTACCGATCGTCTCTCTTACCAGCCCAATCAGTTGTTATTGCATGTTCCCGGTGCGGTAGGGGCGCTGAAAGTGAACCCGCTGCCGATCCAGCGCCTGGGGGTAGATAACATCAAGGTTGAGGGTAAGGGCGCAGGTCTGGATATCAAGATCGCACTCGATCAGCTGGCCCCCTATCAGGTGCAGCAACAGGGGAACAAATTGCTGGTGTCATTGGGCGAGGGGGCCTCTTCCGGGCTCATCAATGGTGAGAGCGCCCTGATTGCACCCGTAACCTCGGCTACTCCTGTGCCAGCGCCCTCTGCGATGGTGGCCACACCCTCTCCTTCGGCACTGCTCAATCCTCAGATCGTCGCCCGGTCGATGCCTGTTGCGCCCGTGACTACGCCGGTAGCAACACAGCCTGCCAGCAAGCCGGTGCTCAACAACTATCAAAGCAGTGGGGGGGGCGCCTATTTCAACTCGGTT
Organism: Aeromonas sp. Y318-3; assembly: GCF_027706185.1. Taxonomy (NCBI): domain Bacteria; kingdom Pseudomonadati; phylum Pseudomonadota; class Gammaproteobacteria; order Aeromonadales; family Aeromonadaceae; genus Aeromonas; species Aeromonas sp. Y318-3. The sequence goes on along the minus strand of NZ_JAPDCN010000007.1, from coordinate 76,195 downwards.
ACCGGTGTGGATTTTCGTCGTGGCAAGGATGGTCAGGGGGAGTTTCTGGTCACGCTGGATAACAGCTCGGCCGCCGTCGATGTGAGCAGCCGAGGCCAGACCGTACTGGCCAAGTTTCATGGCACTCGGGTACCGGATGGCTTGCTTAATCTGATCAACGTGCAGGATTTTGCAACGCCGGTCTCTCAGGTTGAAGTCTCCCGGCAGGGCAGTGATACCCTGTTTGAACTGTCGATCAATGGTCAGTTTGATTACCGTTACGATCAGGCGGACAAGCTCTTCATTATCGAGGTAAAAAAGCGGACGACGGCCACGGCATCCAAGCAGTATCAGGGCAAGCCGATCTCATTGAACTTCCAGGATATTCCAGTCCGTACCGTGTTGCAGCTGATCGCCGATTTCAACAACCTTAACCTGGTAACCACAGATTCGGTAGCAGGCAATATTACCTTGCGTCTGGATGGGGTGCCGTGGGAGCAGGCGCTCGACATTATTTTGAAGGTGCGGGGTCTGGATAAGCGGTTGGATAACAACATCTTGCTGGTAGCGCCTGCAGAAGAGATCGCAACACGCGAGAAGCAGCAACTTGAGAGCCGCAATCAGGTCGCTGATTTGGCGCAGCTCTATACCGAATATCTGCAGATAAACTATGCCAAGGCCTCGGAAGTGGCGGCCCTGCTCTCTTCCGAAAGTACCAAGTTGCTGTCACCCCGTGGTGCGGTGAGCGTGGACGAGCGAACCAACGTGCTGGTGGTCAAGGATACCGCCGATGTCATCAGCAGCATCAAACGGATGCTCGATATTCTCGATATTCCGGTCAAGCAGGTGGTTATCGAGGCGCGGATGGTGACCATTGATGACGGCTTTGATGAAGCGCTCGGGGTGCGGTGGGGAGTGACCAAAAACGATGGTCATGGCAACAGTACGTCCGGTTCCATAGCGGGGAATGATGGCTCTGGTAACAACAATGGTGGCTCGACAATTACCAGACCGACAGCAGACGATCGGTTGAACGTCAACCTGCCGGTGACCAATGCGGCCGGTACTTTGGCCTTCCAGGTTGCCCGTTTGGCTGATGGCACCTTGCTGGATCTCGAGTTGTCGGCGCTGGAAAAAGAGAGCAAGGCCGAGATTATCGCCAGTCCGCGGGTGACCACGGCGAACCAGAAACCGGCATTGATCGAGCAGGGTACCGAGATCCCCTATGTGGAGTCCTCTTCCAGTGGTGCTACCTCGGTTACCTTCAAGAAGGCGGTATTGAGCCTGAAGGTGACCCCGCAGATCACCCCTGACAATCGGGTGATTCTCGACCTGACCGTGACCCAGGATACCAAGGGTGAAACGGTACCGACCGGTACCGGTGATGCGGTTTCCATCAACGCCCAGTCCATCACCACTCAGGTGTTGGTGAACAATGGCGAGACCTTGGTGTTGGGCGGCATTTATCAGCAGACCATCAAGAGCGATGTGACCAAGGTGCCGCTGCTGGGTGATATTCCCGGATTGGGGGCCTTGTTCCGCAAGACCACCAGCGAGAACAAAAAGCGGGAGTTGCTGATTTTCGTGACGCCCAAGATAGTCACCGACGCCTTCTGAATGCTTTACATGTGAGGGTAAAACACATATAACCTTACGCCCCAATGAGGCTGGGGCGTAAGGGCTGCGGTTGCCAGTCCCGATATCTATTGAGATAATCCCCCTCCTGATCCATCGCAAGATAAGGTTCATAGGTACCCCGATCCAGTATTCATCGGGGTCGTACAGTTTGTAATTACTAACGAAAAGACATGGCTGAGAAACGCAATATTTTCCTGATAGGTCCCATGGGTGCGGGCAAGAGCACCATAGGTAGACATCTGGCAGAACAACTGCATATGGAGTTTTTCGACTCAGATCATGAGATTGAGCGCCGCAGTGGTGCTGATATCGGCTGGGTGTTCGATGTTGAAGGCGAAGAAGGTTTCCGGATTCGCGAAGAGAAGGTGATCGGCGAATTGTCAGAGCAGCAGGGTATCGTGCTGGCGACGGGTGGCGGTGCCATCAAGAGTCGCGAAACCCGCAACAAGTTGTCTGCTCGTGGCATCGTGGTCTACCTCGAAACCACTATCGAAAAGCAGCTGGCGCGCACACAGCGAGACAAACGCCGCCCTCTGCTACAGACCGAAGAACCGGCACGCGAAGTGCTGGAACGTCTGGCACAAGAGCGCAATGCCCTGTATGAAGAGGTTGCCGACTTTGTTGTGCACACCGATGACCAGAGCGCAAAAATCGTTGCCAATCAAATTGTAAAGCTGATCGGTATGTAATCTAGAGGACGTCCATGGAACGGTTGAAGGTCGAACTGGGTGAACGCAGCTATCCCATCGAGATAGCTGCCGGGTTGTTGCAGCGCCCCGAGGCGCTGGTATCGACCATCAAGGGCAAGCGGGTGATGATAGTGACCAACACGGTTGTTGCTCCGCTTTATCTTGAACGGGTAACCGCTCTGCTGTCGGGTTTTCAGGTTGAACACCTGATCCTGCCTGACGGTGAGGCATACAAGAACCTGGCGACCTTTGAGCAGATCATGTCTGCTCTGCTTGAAACCAACCATGGGCGCGATACGACACTGATCGCTCTGGGGGGCGGCGTGATCGGGGATCTGGTGGGCTTTGCGGCAGCAAGCTATCAACGTGGCATTCCTTTTATCCAGATCCCGACCACTCTGCTCTCCCAGGTTGACTCCTCTGTCGGCGGTAAAACCGCTGTCAACCACCCCCTCGGCAAGAACATGATTGGGGCTTTTTATCAGCCCAAACAAGTTGTTATCGATACCGAATGTCTGAGTACCTTGCCAGCCCGCGAATTTGCCGCAGGGATGGCCGAGGTGATCAAGTACGGCATCATTTGGGATGCTGATTTCTTCAGCTGGCTGGAGCAGAACATGGTGCGTCTGCAACAGCTGGAACCTGCCGCGCTGGCCTACGCCATCAAACGCTGCTGCGAGATCAAAGCCGATGTGGTCGGTCAAGATGAGACCGAGCACGGCGTCCGTGCGCTGCTCAATCTGGGTCACACCTTTGGTCATGCCATCGAGGCCGAGCAGGGGTATGGCAACTGGCTGCACGGTGAAGCAGTATCCGCCGGCACCATGCTGGCAGCCTGGACTGCGCAGGCCCGTGGCGATATGAGCGAAGCGGACGTTGCGCGTGTGCGCGCTCTGCTGCTGGCCGCCAATCTGCCCATTCATGCGCCTGCCGAGATGGATTTCGCCGCCTTTATTCGCCATATGCGCCGTGACAAGAAGGTGCTGGAAGGCAAGCTGCGTCTGGTGTTGCCGGTTGGCATCGGCCATGCACAGGTGGTGGGGGATGTGTCCGATGCCGAGTTGCTGGCGGTGATCGAGTCTGGTCGTGACGAATAAACTGCTAAAACTTCCTTCCCAGCGGCAGCTGGTTGACCGGCTGCTGCATCTGATTGAATTCAATCACCCTTTCATTTTTCTCTCCGGTAAACCCGGTTGTGGTCGCGGTACCCTGTGCGAATCCCTGCTCGGCGTGTTGCCGGAAAAAGTGCGGGTGGTAAGCCTGATTGGTACGCCTGCCATGAAGATGGTGGATGTACGCCAGCTGTTGCTGCCACAGGTGGTGGCGCGCCCGCTGTTCAATCCACAGGATGCGCTGGCGGAGAGCTTCTTTCGCATGCTGGAGGGGAGCAAGCCTGCCACCCTGCTGCTGCTGATAGAGCGGGCCGATCAGTTGCCAGCCGAATTGCTGGGAGAGTTGTGGGCGATCATCCGTCATAACGATACCCTGGCGGCGCCCCATCAGCTGGCCATTATCGTCTCGGGCAGTGACGTCTGGTGTCGTACCCAACGACCGCAGCTCAAAGGGCGTGCCATGCCAGCCCTTGAGCTGGAGGTGCCGCCACTGAGCCCGCCCGAGCAGCGCATCTTCTTGTATGAGAAAGCCAAAGAGCTCAAGATCCCGGCGACCCTCTTGCCCAAGCCGCAAGTGGAGGAGATCCTGAAAACGGCGAACGGACATCCGTCCACCATCATGCAGTTACTGGAGGATATCATGACCGACAGAAGGCCCAAGAAGCGTCAGGCGGAGTTGCCTGTCAAGAAGATTGCCACCGCTATCGCGCTGGTCGCTGGCGGCCTGCTGGCGCTGAGTTACCTGCTGCCTGCGCTGTTTGACAATGAAAGCAAACCGGCGCTGCAGGATCCGGCGCAGAACACGGCATTGCCGATCCCGGTAGCGGGAGGCGATCCCCTCACTGCTGGCGGTTCGAATACAGATTCCGCTGCACAAGGCGCGCAAAACAGCGATGCAGCCAGCAATCCCAACGGAGTCGTGAAGGATTGGCAGCCGGAGGCGAAAGTGCTGCCCAAATCGGTGGAGAGCGAAACCGTGACCACCGAATCAACCAATTACGAAGGGCGTCGGGTGGTGATCTCCGACGAGGTAGTGCAAAAGCTGATGACCGAACCCAAGGTGAGCGGCGCTCTGCCTACTGACGTGGTGGACGAGCTGACCGGCAAGGCCCAGAACGGCGCAACCCCCAGTGGTGCAATCGCAACCACGGCGCCAGCCAGTACCGCCAAGGCACTGAATCCGGTGACAACCGCAACGCCTGCTGCCACCACCAAAACAGCCAGCAACGAGCCGGTTGCCGCGCCAGCACCCAAAGTGGCCCTTACACCGGTCGCCACCTTGAACAAGAAGCCGCGCAACCACTACAGCGTTCAGCTGATGGGGGCGAGCAACACCAAGGCGGTGGATCAGTTTGTCGCCGAGCATGGTTTGGCGGGCAAGGTATGGGTCTATCAGACCAAATTCCGTGGCAGCCCCTGGTATGTGGTGCTGCAAGGGGATTATGCCGGTCTGACCCAGGCCAAGAGTGCCATTCGCAAGCTTCCGCCAGCTTTGCTGAAAGGTCAGCCCTGGCCCAAGTCGTTTGCACAGGTACAAAAAGAGCTGAAGCAATAGCCTTGATACCGGATAAGGGGGTAGAATCGTCCCCCTTTTTGGGTCTTGCCTTCTTACACACCGGATTTCCATGAAAAAAACACGCGCTTTTTTAAAATGGGCCGGGGGAAAATACTCCCTGGTTGAAGAGATTGCCGAGCGCCTGCCGGCCGGGCGTGTGTTGCTGGAGCCCTTCGTCGGGGCCGGGTCTGTGTTTCTCAACACTGACTACGACGCGTATGTGCTCAACGACATCAATCCGGATCTGATCTGCCTGTACAACCACCTCAAGCTGACGCCGGACAGTTTCATTGCCGAGGCGCGCAAGCTGTTTGTGGCAGAGCACAACCATAAGGCGGCCTATTACCGGCTGCGTACCCAGTTCAATCAGACCGAGACCACCTTCGAGCGGGCACTCTTGTTCCTGTTTCTCAACCGTCACGGTTTCAACGGACTGTGCCGCTACAACAAGAAGGGCGGCTTCAACGTGCCGTTCGGTTCCTACAAGAAACCCTATTTCCCGGAAAAAGAGCTGTGGGCCTTTGCCGAAAAGGCGCAGAAGGCGACCTTTATCTGCGAGAGCTACGCCGACGCCATCAAGCGTGCCGAAGAGGATTGGGTTATCTACTGTGATCCACCCTATGCGCCGCTCTCCACTACGGCGAGCTTCACCACCTATGCCTCCGGTGGGTTTACCCTGGATGATCAGGCGATCCTGGCTCGACTGGCCCGCCACACAGCGGCTCACAAAGGGGTGCCGGTGCTGATCAGCAACCACGATATCGAGCTGACTCGTGAGCTTTATCGCGGTGCCCGCCTCGACGAAATCCTGGTCAAGCGCACCATCAGTCGCAACGGCGGCACCCGCAACAAGGTGGCCGAGTTGTTGGCGCTCTATCCGCCCGGAATCGAACCGGAGCAGGGCTACTATCCCAGCGACAGTGAACTGCTGCCACTGACGTAACAGACCATGCGGCGCCCGGGGCGCCGTTTTTTATGGGCGAGTCCGCGCCCGTGCCGATGTCCCAAAACCCGGGTGGCTGGGGGAGGGGAGACGATTGCCCCATTTACCCCGCATTCGAGTCGTTTTCGCCCGCCTTTTACGTTAAAATTGCGCCGCTTTTTCTCCCTGGCTGCCAATGGATGATGCTGATGAAAGACTTTCTGATTGCCCCCTCGATCCTCTCTGCCGATTTTGCCCGTCTGGGTGACGATGTAGCCAAGGTACTGGCTGCCGGTGCCGACGTGGTTCACTTCGACGTGATGGACAACCACTATGTCCCCAACCTGACCATTGGCCCCATGGTCTGTCAGGCGCTGCGTGACTACGGTATCGAGGCCCCCATCGACGTGCACCTGATGGTCAAGCCGGTGGATCGCATCATTCCTGATTTTGCCAAGGCCGGTGCTTCCCTCATTACCTTCCATCCGGAAGCGTCCGATCACGTTGATCGCTCTTTGGGCCTCATCAAGGAGATGGGCTGCCAGGCCGGTCTGGTGCTGAATCCTGCTACCTCGCTCTCCTGCCTCGAGTATGTGATGGACAAGTTGGACGTGATCCTGCTGATGTCGGTCAACCCGGGCTTCGGTGGCCAGAGCTTTATCCCCGGTACCCTAGACAAGCTGCGTCAGGTGCGTCGTCTGATCGACGAGAGCGGCCGCGATATTCGCCTCGAGATCGATGGCGGGGTGAAGGTCGACAACATTCGCGAGATCGCCGAAGCGGGCGCCGACATGTTTGTCGCCGGCTCTGCCATTTTCAGCCAGCCTGACTATAAAGCGGTGATCGACAAGATGCGTGCGGAGCTGGCTCATGTCACACGCTGAGCGCGCATTTGATTTGGTGCTGTTCGATCTGGACGGCACCCTGATTGACAGCGCCGCCCAGTTGGCGCTGGCGGTCAATCTGACTCTGGCAGACCTCGGTCTGGCGCAGGCTGATGAAGCGGTGATCCGTACCTGGGTCGGCAACGGGGCTGACAAGCTGATCCAGCGGGCGCTCGCCTATCGCGAGGCCGATCCCGAGCTGTTTGCCAAGGCCAGACCGATTTTTTTCCAGCACTACAACGCCTGCCTGCTGCAAGGGCTGGCGATGTATGACGGGGTGGCCCAGAGTCTGCGTCGCCTGCAAACCCTGGGTTACAAGCAGGCGATCGTCACCAACAAGCCGAGCGATTTCGTGGCCCCCATCCTCGATGCCCTCGGCATCAGCGATTGTTTCGAACTCTGGCTTGGCGGCAACTGCGTGCCGGTCAAGAAGCCGAGCCCGGAGCCCTTGCTGCACGCCTGCCAGGAGTTGGGGGTGAGCCCGGCTCGCACCCTGATGGTGGGCGACTCAGAAAATGACGTGCTGGCGGCCAAGGCGGCTGGCATGAAGGTGGTGGGTCTTACCTACGGCTACAACTATGGCCGCCCCATCGCCGACTCCCATCCAGACTGGGTATTCGAGCAGTTTGCCCAGCTCGATGCACTTTTGGTCTAATAGCGCAGCTGGGCTGGCTGAATAACAAGGATTAACACTCTCATGACTAAACCAATCGTATTGAGCGGAGCGCAACCCTCCGGTCAACTGACCATCGGCAACTACATGGGGGCCCTGCGTCAGTGGGTCAACATGCAGGATGAGTTCGACTGCCTCTACTGCATCGTCGACCTGCACGCCATCACCACTCGTCAGGACCCGGCTGCCCTGCGCAAAGCTTGTCTGGACGCGGCTGCCCTCTATCTGGCGGTCGGTATTGATCCCAAGAAGAGCACCGTCTTCATCCAGTCTCACGTGCCGCAGCACGCCGAGCTGGGCTGGATCCTCAACTGCTATACCCAGATGGGTGAGCTGTCGCGCATGACCCAGTTCAAGGACAAGTCCGCCCGTTTCGAGAACAACGTCAACGTCGGCCTGTTCGGTTATCCGGTGCTGATGGCCGCTGATATTCTGCTCTATCAGGCCAATCAGGTGCCGGTCGGCAACGACCAGAAGCAGCATCTGGAGCTGACCCGCGACATCTGCACCCGTTTCAACAACCTCTATGGTGAGGTATTCACCATGCCGGAGCCCTTCATTCCGACAGAAGGGGCACGGGTGATGAGTCTGCAGGATCCGACCAAGAAGATGTCCAAGTCGGATGACAACGAAGCCAACTTCATCGGCCTGCTGGAAGATCCCAAGCAGATCGTCAAGAAGATCAAGCGTGCGGTGACTGACTCCGACGAGCCGGCGGTGGTGCGTTTCGACCCGGAAAACAAACCGGGTGTCTCCAACCTGCTGACCCTGATGTCCGGCGTGACCGGCCGCTCCATCCCCGAGCTGGAGCAGCACTTCGAAGGCAAGATGTACGGTCACCTCAAGACCGAAACCGCCGAAGCCGTGGTTGCGCTGTTGGAACCAATCCAGGCCCGTTTCCACGAGTTGCGTCAGGATGAGGCCCATCTGATCGCGATTCTGGCAGAAGGCGCACAAAAGGCGCGCGAAAGAGCTGAAAAAACCCTGACCAGCGTATATGATGTAGTCGGCTTCGTTCCTCGAGCCTGACATACTGGGAAGGTGTAGTTGAAGAGAGCTGGGTATTTGCCTGGCTTTCTTTATTTTCTGCCCGGCTATTTTGTTTAATTTCTTTATTTCAACCTGGGTAATATCCCCAAGAGAAAGCATGCCTGTTCAACCAACTATTTCTGCTGAAGAGCTGAGTGACAAAGGTCACTGGCTACGTAAATTTCGCAAGGCGAAAAACCTCAATACCCTGCAGTTGATGGTCTCCAATGCCATCGACAAGCACCATAAAACCCCTGCCGTTGCTGCCGCCATCTATCTGGCCGAGTGTCAGCGTGAACGGGAAATGGAACAGGGTCGTTATCTCGATCGTTAATTCTCCGCTGTTGGTTATCTCATGTTGTTGTTGATCGATAACTACGACTCTTTTACCTGGAACCTGGTGCAATATTTCGGCGCCCTGGGACAAGAGGTTGTGGTCAAGCGCAATGATGAACTGACGCTTGATACCATAGCGCAGCTCTCCCCCCGTTTTCTGGTGATCTCTCCCGGTCCCTGTACGCCCAATGAGGCGGGGATCTCTCTCGATGCCATCAGCCACTTCGCTGGCAAGCTGCCCATTCTCGGCGTCTGTCTCGGTCATCAGTCGCTGGCGCAGGCCTTCGGCGCCCGCGTAGTGCGTGCCCGTCAGGTAATGCACGGCAAAACCTCGCTCATCCGCCATCGCAATGAGGGGGTGTTCAAGGGGCTCAACAACCCGCTGCGGGTGACCCGTTACCACTCGCTTGTGGTGGAGCGTGACACGCTGCCCGACTGCTTCGACATCACCGCCTGGAGCGAGCATGCCGATGGCTCGTTTGACGAGATCATGGGGCTGCGCCACAAGACGCTCCCTGTCGAGGGTGTTCAGTTCCATCCGGAGAGCATTTTGAGCGAGCAGGGCCATCAGTTGCTGGCCAACTTTCTGGCGCGTTCATAAAAAGTTGTGATCGCCTTCTCAAGTTCGAGAGAAGGCAAAAAAAATTTCCCTGACACTTTATTCACCCCCTCTCCTGCCCAAATTATCTCTTGCCAAGCCCCCCTGAGTCGTTATGCAATGCGGTTGCCTAAAATCTCAAGAGCAATCGAACATTGTTCCTTATAGGCCGTCTTGTTACAGACTTTTTACTTTATTTCTGTGATAATCCCGTCACGTTTACACGGATTTAACTTTTGGGTGGTGGATTATTCTGTCGCCGAATCGAAGGAGAGCTATATGTCAGAGTTGTTGGCAGTGACACGTGAAGTGTTTGATGAAGTGATGGTTCCCAACTATGCGCCCGCCAAGATCATCCCGGTGCGTGGTGAAGGGTCACGTGTCTGGGATCAGGAAGGGCGCGAGTATGTCGACTTCGCCGGTGGCATCGCCGTCAACGGTTTGGGTCACTGTCATCCCAAGCTGGTCGAGGCCCTGAAAACCCAGGGCGAGAAGCTGTGGCACCTCTCCAACGTCATGACCAACGAGCCGGCCCTGCGTCTGGCCAAGAAGCTGGTTGCCGCTACCTTTGCCGACAAGGTCTACTTCTGCAACTCCGGCGCCGAGGCAAATGAAGCGGCCCTCAAGCTGGCTCGCCGCTACGCCATCGAGAAGTTTGGCGAGCAGAAGACCCAGATCATCGCCTTCAATCAGGGCTTCCACGGTCGTACCTTCTTTACCGTCAGCGTCGGTGGCCAGGCAGCCTACTCCGATGGCTTCGGTCCCAAGCCCGGTGACATTACCCATGTTCCCTACAACGATCTGGCGGCGCTGGCCGAGGTGATCTCCGACAACACCTGCGCCGTGGTGATGGAGCCGCTGCAAGGGGAGGGGGGCATCATTCGTCCTACCGACGAGTTTGCCAAAGGGGTGCGCGAGCTGTGCGACAAACACAATGCCCTGCTGGTGTATGACGAAGTGCAGTCCGGCGTCGGCCGGACCGGTGATCTCTATGCCTATATGGGTCTGGGCGTCACGCCGGACATCCTCACCAGCGCCAAGGCTCTGGGGGGCGGTTTCCCCATCGGCGCCATGCTGACCACCAACGAAATCGCTTCTTACCTGAAAGTGGGCACTCACGGCTCTACCTACGGCGGCAACCCGCTTGCCTGTGCGGTCGCCGAGGCGGTGATCGACGTGATCAATACTCCGGAGGTGCTGGCGGGCATCAAGCAACGCGAACAGCTGTTCCGCGAGGGGCTCGAGGCAATCAACGCCAAATACCACTGCTTTAGCGAGATCCGCGGCAAGGGTCTGCTGCTGGGCGCGGCCCTGAGCGATGCCTACAAGGGGCGTTCCCGCGACTTCCTGCTGGCCTCCATCGATCAGGGGCTGATGGCACTGGTGGCTGGTACCAACGTGGTTCGTTTTGCCCCTTCACTGGTGATCCCGGAAGCGGACATCAAGGAAGGGTTGGCCCGCTTCGAGAAGGCGGTTGCCCAGGTGGTTAACGCCTGATTCCAAATTGAGGTGGGGAGCTCTCCCGGCAGGAGCCGGGACCCCACCTGTCGTCAATGAAAGGGAGTTGTCATTTATGTTGGTTATCCGTCCCATCGAGCAAAAAGATTTTGCCGGGCTCAAGACCTGCGCCATCGAGTCCGGCACCGGCATGACCTCGTTGCCCGTCAACGATGAGCTGCTGCAGCGCAAGATTGATGCCTCTACCCAGACTTTTTCCGACAAGCCCGCCGGCAAGGGGGACTGCCTCTACTTCTTCGTGGCCGAGGATCTGGAGACCGGCGAGATGGTGGGCACCTGTGCCATTGATGCCGCGGTTGGCCTCTCCCAGCCGTTTTACAACTATCACATCGGCAAGGTGGTGCACTCTTCTCCCAAGCTCGGCATCTACAACGTCGTTGAAACCCTGACCCTCTCCAACGACTACACCGGCAACTCCGAGCTCTGCACCCTGTTCTTGCGCGAATGTGCCCGCGAGGGGCTCAACGGCCGCCTGCTCTCCAAGCACCGCTTTCTGTTTATGGCCGAGCACCCCGAGTTGTTTGACGAGACCGTCTTCGCCGAGATGCGCGGCGTCTCCGATGCCAACGGCCACAGTCCCTTCTATGAGTGGCTGCAGACTCACTTCTTCTCGATGGATTTTCCTACCGTCGACTATCTGACCGGCATCGGCAAGAAGCGCTTTATCGCCGAGTTGATGCCCAAGTACCCCATCTATGTCAATTTGCTGAGCAAAGAGGCGCGGGCCGTCATTGGCCAGACCCACGAGAAGACCCGTCCGGCCATCAAGATGCTGCAGGACGAGGGCTTCGTGAACCGTGGCTACGTCGATATTTTCGATGCGGGCCCCACCGTCGAGTGCGACGTGAAGAATATCCGCAGCGTGCGCCGCAGCAAGAAGCTGCGGGTGCTGGTGGGCGAGCCTATCGGTGGCAAGACCCACCTTATCTGCAACAGCCGTTTCGAACATTACCGCGCCTGCTACGGCAATATCCGGGTCGATCTCGACAAGCACGAAGCCATCATCCCGCCCAAGATGGCGGCGGCACTCAAGGTGCAGGATGGCGACATGGTGCGGGTGGTCGACCTCGACTGAGGCAAACAGGACAAGCAAACCGATTATCAGACAGGCAGCCGAGGCTGCCTGCCAGCGACAGGGAGTGAATGGATGAGCCAGTTAGTGCAATTTATCGACGGTCAGTGGCTTGCCGGTGAAGGCAAGCCGTTCGAGTCAAAGGATCCAGCCAAGAACGAGGTGATCTGGCAGGGGGCTGCCGCCAGTGCGGCGCAGGTGGATGCCGCCGTCAAGGCCGCCCGTGCCGCCTTCTACCACTGGGCGGACATGAGCCTTGAGGATCGTCTGGCCATAGTGCGTCGTTATGCCGACCTGCTTGGCGAGCAGAAAGAGGCGCTGGCGCTGACCATTGCCCGCGAAACAGGCAAACCGCTGTGGGAGACCCGCACCGAAGTAGCCGCCATGCAGGGCAAGATTGCCATCTCCATCCGTGCGCATGACGAGCGTACCGGCACCGTTGAAAATGCCATGCCGGGCGCCAAGGCGTTTGTCCGTCACAAGCCCCACGGTGTGGTGGCGGTGTTCGGCCCCTACAACTTCCCGGGCCATCTGCCCAACGGCCATATAGTCCCGGCGCTGATTGCGGGTAACGCCGTGGTGTTCAAACCCTCCGAGCTGACCCCCATGGTCGCGGAAGCCATGGTCAAGGTGTGGCAGCAGGCCGGATTGCCCAAGGGGGTGCTCAATCTGGTGCAAGGGGAGGTCGAGACTGGCAAGGCGCTGGCTGGCAACCTCGATATCGATGGCCTCTTCTTCACCGGCTCCTCCCGCACCGGCCATTTCCTTCATCAGCAGTTTGCCGGTCAGCCGGGCAAAATTCTGGCTCTCGAGATGGGCGGCAACAACCCGCTGATCGTGAAAGATGTGAGCGACATCGACGGCGCCGTCCATGCCATCGTCCAGTCGGCGTTCATCACTTCCGGTCAGCGCTGTACTTGCTCCCGCCGCCTGTTTGTCGAGCGCGGCGAGCGGGGCGATGCGCTGGTCAATCGACTGGTCGAGGTGGTTAGCCAGATCAAGGTCGGCCTCTATGACGCAGCCGAGCAGCCGTTCATGGGCTCGATGATAAGCGAGAAGGCTGCGATTGGCATGGTCGAGGCGCAAGCCAACCTGCAGCGCCTCGGTGGCGAGAGCCTGCTTACCCTCAAGCACCTGGAAGTGGGCACAGGCTTTGTCTCCCCGGGCATTATCGACGTGACCTCAGTGAGCGCGCTGCCTGACGAAGAGTACTTCGGCCCGCTGCTGCAACTCATTCGTTATGATGATTTCGATGCCGCCATCGATCAGGGCAACGCCACCCGCTACGGTCTCTCGGCCGGTCTGCTGGGGGATAAGGAGGCGGACTGGCACCACTTCTTCAAGCGGATCCGCGCTGGCATCGTCAACTGGAACAAGCCTATTACCGGTGCCTCCAGTGCCGCGCCGTTTGGTGGCGTGGGTGCCTCCGGCAACCACAGAGCGAGCGCCTACTATGCCGCTGATTACTGTGCGTATCCGGTTGCCTCCGTCGAAGACAGCAAAGCCGCCATGCCGGAGCAGCTGTCGCCCGGCCTGCGTTTCTAATAACGACACGGGGCATCCAGCGGTGCCCCCATCTGTACCCGCAATCAAAGGAAAGAGAGATGCAAAAGGATATCGACACCCTGTTCAGCCATCTGTGGGACAACTACATCAAGGTGACCCCGAGCGCCCTCAAGGTGCACACCCTGCTGGGTGGCGGCGAGCCCATCGTCAACGATCACGTGGCGTTTCGTACCTACAACCTGCCCAAGCTGGGGCTGGAGAAGCTGGCGGCCCACTTTCTGGCGCTCGGTTACGAGCAGAAGGGCGAGTACGTTTTCAAGGCCAAGAAGCTCTATGCCAAGCACTTCGAGCATCAGGATCCGGACGCTCCCAAGGTGTTTATCAGCGAGCTGAAGGTGGAAGAGCTCTCCCCAGCGGCGCAGGCCATCATCCACAAGCTGGCCGATCAGGTGCCCGATCATCTGACAGATACCTCGGCATTTCTCTACACCGGCGCCCCCTGGCAGGTCTCCTATGCCGATTATCAGACTCTGCTGGCGGAGAGCGAGTATGCGGCCTGGATGGCAGCCTGGGGCTATCGTGCCAACCACTTCACGGTCAATATCAACAAGTTGAAGGATTTCGACACCATCCATCAGGTCAATGCGGCGCTCAAGGCGGCGGGTTTTGTCCTCAACAGTGTGGGTGGCGAGGTGAAGGGGGATCCGCAGGTGATGCTGGAGCAATCCTCCACCATGGCCGACAAAGCAGAGGTGCCGTTCAGCGATGGGGTGCGTACCATCCCGAGCTGCTTCTACGAGTTTGCCCTGCGCTATCCGCAAGCCGATGGCGTGCTCTATCCGGGCTTCGTCGAGGCCTCGGCGGACAAGATCTTCGAATCGACGAATGCCATGTAACGGGAGCCACCCTGTTTCAGTCGCAACGCCTCCTTTGTGGAGGCGTTTTGTTTGGCGCAGAGTGACGGTATCGGGTGTTGTCTGACGCCGCGTGAAGAGGGGATTTGGACGGCGCCTAACAGGTGAAAATTTGTTGATAAAAATGTGAACTAGATCACTTTAGACGACACAGATTGACGCGGGCGGCGGAGCAAAAAGGAGTAGAATGGCGCTTTATTTTTGCGGGGCCAATCGATGCCTAACTATCACTTTTTCAAGCAGGGTCAGGCGCTTACCTATCTAGATGCCAATGCACCCAGCTATAGCGATGAGCGTCGTCAACTGGTCGAACAGGGATTTGCCGCCATCGCCGCCCCCACCTTTGCAGATACTCCGGCCGAAGCCCTTGAGCTGCTTCGCACTCATCAGGCACTACAGGATGAGGCGCAGGCCAACGCCCTTTGTCTGACGGTTGCCAGCATTCCGGCGGTGATTGCAACTCTGTCCGGGCACTGACGCTGCCGCTATGCTCACCTGAATAAAAAATGGTGCCACTGTGATGGCACCATCTTATCGGTTTGCCTGCTTGCCCCTGAGCCGTTTAGCGCTGGTGCAGGTCACCTTCGATAACCAGCACGGTATCCATCCCTGCCGCCTTGCCAGCCTCAAGCCCGATCCGGGTATCTTCAAACACCAGACAGTTGGCTGGATTGGCGCCGAGCAGCTCGGCCACCCGCAAAAAGGTGTCGGGATGCGGCTTGTGGTTGGTGACATCATCGGCGCTCACTACCACAGAGATATAGGCGTCGAGTCCGGTGCTTTTGAGGATGGAGTCCGCCTGATTGCGCGGTGAGCCGGTGCCAATCCCCATCTTGACCTTGCCGTGATAGTGCCTGACCAGCTCCCACATCTTGGGAAAGACGCTGACCTTGTCGATATGTTCCATATAGAGGGCAATCTTGCGACGGGTAAAAGCCTCGACATCCACCGTCAGCCCCTGCTGCTCGGCCAGCATGGCGATGATCTTGCGGGTGGGAATGCCGCCGTACTGATAGAGCTGATCCCGCTCGAAGGGGATGCCGAATTCGGCGCAGGTGAGCTCCCAGGCATCCAGATGAAGGGGCATGGAATCTACCAAAGTGCCATCCATATCGAAAATCAGGGCATCGTAGTGATCAAACCCGTACTGCTCACGCTCGCTCATGGGGGCTCCTCGAATCAAATAGAGCAGGCTAGCAGAAACGGTCGGCGTTTTGTGGGATCGGCCTCATGGTTGGGCAGATTGTGGCCGCCGTTTTTTCTATCTCTTGCTGATTTGTGAGACAATAATCCGTTCATTGCCGGATACTTTGGCATATCAGATCAGCGAGTCCGCTTATGACCTCGAAAATATCCCCCAAAACCATTTTCTCTAGCGTGGCGCTGGTGATCGCGCTCGGTTCACTGGAAAAGAGCATAGTCACCACCCCGCTGCCCATGATTGGCGCCGAGCTGCATGCCGGTGCCGCCCTCACCTGGGTGGTCACCGCCTACCTGCTGGCCGCCACCGCCGTGCTGCCCCTCTATGGCAAGCTGAGCGATCTCTTTGGTCGGGTGCGGATGCTCAATATCGGCATCGGCCTGTTTCTGGCGGGCTCGGTGGCCTGCGCGCTCTCTCAGGATTTGCCGACCCTGTTGGCGGCGCGGGTGCTGCAAGGGCTGGGGGGCGGAGGTCTGATTGCCCTCGCGTTTACCGTGATTGCCGACACCATTCCGCCGCGGGAGGTGGGCAAGTATCAGGGCTACATCTCGGCGGTCTATGCGGTCTCCAGCATCGCTGGCCCCTTGCTTGGCGGCTATTTCACCGAGCAGCTCAGCTGGCGCTGGATCTTCTGGATCAATCTGCCGCTCGGGGCGCTGGCGGTCTTTCTCATCAACCGCAACCTCAAGCAGCTCAACGTGCGTCGCCACAGTCGCTTCGACTGGAAGGGGGCGGGTCTGCTGATTACCGTCACCACGCTCACCCTGTTGCTGCTCTCGCCGGAAGCGGCGCTGCCTGCAGTCTGGCTCTCGGCGGCGCTGGGTGTTGCGCTGCTGCTGCTCATTCTGATTGAGCGGCGTGCCCACGACCCCATATTGCCCGCCCATCTGGCCCGGTTGCCCGGCTATCTGGTGAGCGTGCTGCTGGTGATGCTCTCCCAGTTGCTGATGTTTGCCGTGCTGGTCTATCTGCCGTTGCAGATGCAGTGGCAGAAGGGGATGAGCGCCAGCGAGAGCGGCGCCATCATGGTCATCTTCATGATTTGCATCACTGCCGGGGCCTTTGTCGGCGGCAAGCTGATTGGCCGTACCGGTCACTACAAGAGTTTTGTCTCGGTGGGCTTTGGCCTCGCGGCGGTGGCGCTCTGGCAGATCCACTTCGATGCCTGGGTCAGGCTGGCGCTCGGGTTTGCCGGTATCGGTCTAGGTCTGGTGCTGCCTGCCCTCTCGGTGGTGGTACAGAATGCACTGCCGCGGCAGGATCGCGGTATCGGCATGTCGCTGTTCAACTTCGGACGGGAGCTTGGCGGTGCCGTCGGCGTGGCCATCTGCTCCATGCTGTTTCACTTGCGCCTGCCAGCCGGCAGCGGTGGCGATCTGAGCCGGCTCGCCCCCGATCTGCTGGCCCCGGGCTTCAGCGCGACCTATATCGGCATGGCATTGATCGCCACGCTGGCGCTGCTCATCACCCTGCTGGCGTTGAAGCGCCATGAGCTGGCCTCCATCAGCGCCTGATTTGGCCTGCGCCGATATTGGCTCACCATAGCTAGCATCAGGGCTCCCCGCGGGGAGCCCTGATTGTTATTTGGCGAATAGCGTGGCTGTTGCCATCAAGCCATGCGCGAGTTACTCCTGCGCCGGACTCTCCTTGCCTGCCAGCTGGCTCAGCCAGGCGAAGCGGCGATTAGCCTCCTGTTCTGCCTCTTCATAGAGCTGGCTGGCCACCTCCGGCAGCTGGCGTTCCAGCCGCTGGAAGCGGGGCTCATGGCGCAAGGTCTCGGCCAGCGAGGCGTTGGGGGCTCGCGAGTCGAGCGCCAGCGGCAGTGTGCCCTCGTCAGCGCGGCGCGGATCGAAGCGGTAGAGGGGCCAGAAGCCGGAGGCGGTCAGCTGCTTCATCTGCTCATGGCTCTCGGCCATGTCGTAGCCATGCTCCTCGCAGGGGCTGTAGGCGATGATGAGCGACGGTCCCGGGTAGGCTTCCGCCTCCTGAATCGCCTTCACTGTCTGGTTCATCTGGGCGCCGAGGGAGATCTGCGCCACATAGACGTGGCCATACATCATCACGCTGGCGCCGAGATCCTTGCGTGCCTTGCGTTTGCCCTGCTCGCCAAACTTGGTGATGGCACCGAGTGGCGTCGCCTTCGATTGCTGGCCGCCGGTGTTGGAGTAGCACTGGGTATCGAGCACCAGCACATTGATGTTCTCCCCCAGACTCAGCACATGGTCGAGCCCGCCAAAGCCGATGTCGTAGGCCCAGCCATCGCCGCCGATGAGCCAGACCGATTTTTCCACCAGATAGTCCGCATCGCGAGTCAGCTCTTGGGCTGCCGGGGTCTGGCTCCCCTGCAGCAGCGCTCGCAACTGCTGGATATGGGCCCGCTGCTCGGAAACCGGCAGGGTGGCATCGCCGAACGCCTCGCGCAGCGCTGCTGGTATGGTGTCGCCCAGGCTCGCCAGCAGACGGCGCACCCGCTCCCTGTGCTGATCGACGGTAAGACGGAAGCCCAGTCCGAACTCGGCGTTGTCTTCAAACAGCGAGTTGGCCCAGGCCGGCCCGCGCCCGTCGGCGTTGGTGGTGTAAGGGGTGGTAGGCAGGTTGCCGCCATAAATGGACGAGCAGCCGGTGGCGTTGGCAATCAGCAGCCGATCGCCATAGAGCTGGGTCAGCAGTTTGATGTAGGGAGTTTCGCCACAGCCGGAGCAGGCGCCCGAGTATTCAAACAGCGGCGAGATGAGCTGGGAGGTGCGGATGTCGATGCGCTCCAGCTGCTCGGCGCTGCGCTCTGGCAGGTCGAGGAAGAAGTCGTAGTTGGCCTTCTGCCCATCGAGATGATCGAGCCGTGAAGCCATATTGATCGCCTTGCGATCCGGGTTGCTGCGATCCTTGGCCGGGCACACCTCGACGCAGAGGTTGCAGCCGGTGCAATCCTCCGGCGCCACCTGCAGCACGTACTGCTGGCCGCGCATGTCGCGGGATTTCACATCCAGCGCATCGAGAGTGGCGGGAGCTGCGGCCAGCGCATCCGGTTCTACCACCTTGACGCGAATGGCCGAGTGGGGACAGGCGGCGACGCAGTAGTTGCACTGGGTACAGAGCTCCGCCTCCCAGATAGGGATCTCCTTGGCGATGTTGCGCTTCTCCCAGCGGGTGGTGCCGACCGGCCAGGTGCCATCCGGCGGGAAAGCGGAGACCGGCAGGCTGTCACCCAGTCCCGCCAGCATGGCGGCGGTAACGGTCTGGACAAAGTCGGGGGCCATGGCCGAAACCACCGGCGGGCGCGGGCGGCTGGCGGGATCCAGCTCACCAAGTTGCACCCGGGTCAGGGCGGCGCAGGTTGCCTCCAGTGCCTGCCAGTTGCGTTCGACCAGCGCTTGTCCCTTGCTACCATAGCTGGTGGCGATGGCCTGCTTCAGCAGGCTGGTCGCCTCTGCGGGGGGAATGATGGCGCTGAGCTGGAAGAAGGCCATCTGCATCACGGTATTGATGCGGTTGCCGAGCTGGCAGTCGCGGGCAATTTTGGCGGCGTTGATGATGTAGAAGCGTGCCTCTTTCTCGCGCAGGGCATGCTGCACCTCGCTGGGTAGCCGTTGCCAGATATCCGCTTCGCTGTAGGGGGTGTTGAGCAGGAAGATGCCGCCTGTTTTCAAGCGCTCCGCCATCCGGTACTTGTCGACAAACTGCCACTGATGGCAGCCGATAAAGTCTGCCTCTTCCACCAGATAGGCCGATTGCAGCGGCCGCTCGCCCACCCGCAGGTGAGAGACGGTGAGTCCGCCCGCCTTCTTGGAGTCGTAGACGAAATAGCCCTGCGGATAGAGGTCGGTGTGGTTGCCGAGGATCTTGATGCTGTTCTTGGCCGCCGAGACGGTGCCATCGCTGCCAAGGCCGTAGAAGAGCGCCTCCAGCTTGTGCTGCTGGCCGTGGATCGGGCTTTGCGAATTCAGCGCGGGCAGCGGTAGCGAGAGACCTGTGATGTCATCGAAGATGCCGACGGTAAAGCGCGGGCGCGGGTTCTCCTGCGCCAGTTCGGTAAACACCGCCAGCGCGCAGGTGGGGCCGAACTCCTTGGAGGAGAGACCATAGCGACCGCCGATGACCCGCGGCAGGCTTGCCCGCTCGCCCCGGCTGACCGCTTCGGCCAGCGCCGTCATCACGTCGAGATAGAGGGGCTCGGCCTGTGCGCCCGGCTCCTTGGTACGATCCAGAACGGCGATGGTGTGGGCACTCTCGGGAATCGCGGCCAGCAGGTGCTTGGCCGAGAAGGGGCGGTAGAGGCGCACCTTTACCAACCCCACCTTCTCCCCTTGGGCCAGCAGGCGCTCGATCACCTCTTCACAGGTGCCAATCGCCGAGCCCATCAGCACCACAATCCGCTCCGCCTGCGGGTGGCCGACGTATTCAAACGGCCGGTAGTGGCGGCCGGTCTGCTCGCCAAAAGCCTGCATCGCCTCACTCACATGGCCATAGGCGGCGTCATACCAGGGGTTGCTCGCCTCCCGGCACTGGAAGTAGGTGTCTGGGTTGGCAGCGGTGCCGCGAATGACCGGTTTGTCGGGGGTGAGCGCCCGGTCGCGATGGGCACGGATGGCATCTGCGGGTAGCAGGGCGCGCAGGGTGTCGTCAGCGAGCGGCGCTATCTTGGCGATCTCGTGAGAGGTACGAAAGCCGTCGAAGAAGTGGATAAAGGGGAGGCGGCTGTTGAGGCTCGCTATCTGGGAGATCAGGGCAAAGTCCTGCGCCTCCTGCACATTGCTGGCACAGAGCATGGCACAGCCGGTCTGGCGCACCGCCATCACGTCCGAATGATCACCAAAAATCGATAGCGCGTGGGTCGCCACGGTGCGCGCCGCCACATGCAGCACGAAGGGGATAAGCTGACCCGCCAGCTTGTAGAGGTTGGGGATCATCAGCAGCAACCCCTGCGACGAGGTAAACGAGGTCGCCAGCGCGCCGGTCTGCAGGGCGCCGTGGACGGCGGCGATGGCGCCCCCTTCCGACTGCATCTCGACAACCCGGGGCACATCCCCCCACAGGTTCTTGCCCCGCTTGCTCGACCAGGCCGACGACTGCTCAGCCATGGCCGAGCTGGGGGTGATGGGGTAGATGGCGATGACTTCGCTGGTGCGGTACGCCACCGAGGCGACTGCGTTATTCCCGTCTGTGGTGATCATCTGTTTTCCACTTTGCTATGCCAGTTTGAAGGCCGATAGTTGCATCGGCAATGGATAGGTCGCAGGCATAGTAAGAGGGGCAATGAGAGCGTATCAAACGAGATAAATAATCAATTAATAAGTCAGTAATAGTGGTTAATTTAATCCCGTTGCGTGGGAGCGTGATTTTCTGCTGGTAGCCAACGTGGGGCGATTGACGGGCCATTGGTATGGCCCGTCAGCACGGGGTTAACCCTGATCCACTTGCAGCCAGATGGCGCACTGATAAGGGGCGAAGAGTGGCAGTGGTTCGCTTGGGTAATTGGCCAGCAGCAACCGCATCTTGTGTGTCACCTTGTCGAAGTGGGGCATCGGCAAGGGGTTCGCCGTGAGATTGGCGAGCAGCAGCAGGGTGTGCCGCTCTCCGCTGGCCGGATCCTGCCAGTGGCGGCGATAGCTGATGCGCTCGGGATCATCCCCATCCAGCAGCTCGAAATTGCCGTGGCGAACGACAGGGTGAGCCTTGCGCAGGGCGATGAGCTGGCGATAGCAGTGAAACGGCGAGTCGGGGCGGGTCAGCTGCTCGTCAGCATTTATCTCGACGTGGTTGGCATTGATGGCAATCCAGGGCGTGGTGGTGCTGAAACCGGCGTGGGGGCCAGCGTCCCACTGCATCGGGGTGCGGGCATTGTCGCGGCCGATGGCATCGAGCCGCCGACTCAGCTCGGCAGGATCCAGCCCTGACTGGCTGGCGCGGTAGTTGATGGCCTCCACATCGCGCAGCTCGCCCGGCTGCCAGTGGCGGTTGGTCATGGCGAGCTCCTCCCCCTGATAGATGAAGGGAGTGCCCTGCATCAGGTGCAGCACCATGGCCCATAGCTTGGCGCTGGTTTCCCGCCACTTTGGCCTGTCATCGCCAAAGCGGGAGACGGCGCGAGGCAGGTCGTGGTTGCCGAGAAACAGGCTGTTCCAGCCACGCCCGTGCAGCCCTTGCTGGTGGCGGGCCATGGCTCGCTTGAAGGCGAGGGGATCAAAGCGGGATGACCACTTGTCACTGCCGAGCCCCAGATGCTCGAAGTTGAACACCATGCTGAACTCGCTGCCATCGTGGTTCGAATAGTTCTGCATATGGGCGAGATCGGCCCCCCAGGTCTCCCCCACCGTGATGATCCCCTTGCCGCCGAAGCTCGCGGCATTGAGCTCGCGGATATAGTCGTGCAGGCGCGGGCCATTGCTCATGGCCAGTCGGTCCCACTCCTTGCTCACCATGTCGATAACATCGAAGCGAAATCCCTTGATCCCTTTGCCCAGCCAGAAGTTGATCACCGCCGCCATCTCGGCGCGTACCGCCGGGTTATCCCAGTCCAGATCGGCCTGACTGGGATCGAAGTTGTGCAGGTAGTAGCGATCAAGCGCTGGCACATACTGCCAGCCGCTACCGCCAAAAATCGAGGTGATGGGGTGAGCATCAACGAAGGCCTGGTCGCGAAACACGTAATAGTCCTGATAATGGTGATCGCCGGCCAGCGCCTGCACAAACCACTCGTGCTCGGTGGAGGTGTGGTTGGCGACGATATCCATCATGATGCCGATGCCGTGGGCGGCCGCTTCGGCTATCAGCAGCTCCATCTCGGTCAGGGTGCCGAAGGCGGGGTCGATGGCACGGTAGTCCGCCACATCGTAGCCGTTGTCCCGTTTGGGGGAGCGATAGATGGGGGTGAGCCAGAGCATATCGACCCCGAGGGTGGCCAGATAGTCGAGGCGCTGACGGATGCCGTTGATATCGCCCATGCCGTCGCCATCGCTGTCCTGAAAACTCATGGGGTAGATCTGGTAGATGACGCAGCTATCGAGGTCGATATCGGGCGTGTGAAGGGAGTGCGTATTCATCAGCGTGGCCGGTTAGGGGAGAAGATTTTCTATCTTACGCAGATGAACGGGTACTCGACAGGGCAGGGGAAACCTTGAAAAGGGTTCCATAGTTGGCTGATTGCCAAAAGTGCGGGAAGGGTCACAAAGGTGCCATCCCGGGCCACGGCTGTGGTCGGGATGGCACGGCACTTAGCGTTGATGCTATGCAGGAATACAGGTTATTGAGCAGCCTTGGCCTGCTCGCTGCGCTGCTCCTGCTGGCGTTCTGCCTTCTCTTGTTGGCGCTCCGCTTGTGCTTCCAGCTCCTTGCCGAGGAAGTAGTTCAGGAAGGTGCGGATCACCGCAATGATGGCGAGGCGGATCAGCTCCTCCTTGCTCGGCGCGATCGTGGTGGCCAGGATGTCGGCGGCCAGCTGGAACTCCAGCGCCAGAATAAGCCAGCTGCCAAAACAGAGGCGAATGCGCGGAAAGCCGGGTTGGTGATCCCGCACTCTTGCCGCCAGCCAGAGGGTCTTGCCAAGGCCAATGACCACACAGGCGATGGAGATGGTCTCCAGCAGCAGCTGGAACAGCTCGACCCCGTGCATCATCCCCTCTTTCAGGCTCGCTATCTCAAACACTCGGGTCACCTCCCTGATTCAAAAGAGGACACTATTAACACATCGCTCGGCAAAGGCCAAATCCGGCTCAGGCAATCAGTTTGAATTCAATAACATAGAGCGGCGGCAGATCGGGGTAGATGTCGCGGATCACCTGTTTGAGCTCGGGGAGGGTCATGTTCTCCTGACGGGCGTGCTCGTCATTCAATTCATCGAAGGCTACAGCATTGACGGAGAGCACCTCGATGGTGCCGAAGGGCTGGTGCTCCGGGTTGGTGAAGAGGGCCAGCCGCTGGCCGGGCTGCCAGTTGGCCTCGCTCTCGTCGCGGATGGTGATGGTCTTGCGGCCCGCCTGAATGTCGGCAACGAAGCGGCTGAAGAAGGTGAACTCTGGATAGGTGTGAGTAGACATGGTGACTCCTGACAGGGTGAATCGAAATGGGATGAATGGAAATCAAAGGTCGAGATAGGCGCGCAGTTTGGCCAGATCGGCGATAACGGGGCCGTCGCTGCCGTCGGCAACTATGCCCTGTTCGACCAGCTCCTTGAGGGCGCGGCGGTAAACCCGCTCGGTGGTGCCGAAGCGCGCCGCTTCATGGGCCCGTTTGCGTGACCCCAGCATGGGGGTGCGCTGGCGTTCTCGCCACAACTCGTAGGCGATGTTGTAGGCGATGGGGTGGAGCAGCCGGCTGGTGGTGATCTCCAGCGTATCGAGATAGTCGCTGGCCAGCGCCGCGGCGAAGAAGAGGGTCAGCTCGGGCTCGGTCAGCAGGCGCTGGGCCAGTTTGTGAGCACAGATGACCCGGGCATCCAGCTCGGTCTCGGCCACCACGTTCCACTGCACCGGGGTTGCGCTGAAGAACTCCATCTCACCGAAGATCTGGCTGTGACACTCAATCTCGCCGAGCTGGAAGATGCGGCCCGAGTGCACCGTACTGTTGAGGGAGACCCGGCCATGTTCGACCAGATAGAGCTGCTCGCTCTGCTCCCCCTGGCGCATGATCAATTCGTCCGGCAGGTAGCGGCGCAGAAACAGGGTGCAGGCGTCGAGCGCCGCGGCAAAGCGGGGTTCAAGCTGCTGGAGTTCGGCGTGAAAACGGCCGAGGGGGTAGGGCTGTTGCTGCATGACTTGCCTGTCGCACCGGATGACGAGGGCCATGAGGCTAGCAAGAGTGCGGGCCGGATACCAGCCCGCACGGTAGCGGATGTGCCGCAGTTAACGGTTTGCGGTTTATTGCACCAGGGCGTGGAGGGCGGCGGCGATGGCTTGCTGCTCACCGACCATCATCGCCTGTTCGGCGCTGGCGTAATCCGCCACCCCTTGTTGCACATCCTGCTCGAACAGCACCACGTTGCAGAGCACGGCGGCGACCCGCACCTTGCGCAGGCGACCCACCGTCAGCAGGGAGGCAGTCTCCATGTCAGCGCCGAGCACGCCACGGGCATGCCAGTAGCGGCACACCTCCTGCTCGTCATCTCGATAGAAGCTGTCGTGGGAGCGCACCAGCCCGTGCCAATGAGGCTGGCTGCCGGTCGCTACATGGTTGAGCAGGGCCGCTTGCAGCCAGATATCGGCGCAGGCGGGGTACTCAGGGGGCAGATAGGCCTGCGAGGCCCCCTCATTGCGCACAGCGCCTTCTACCACGATAAGGTCGCCCAGCCCGATGTCGTGTTGCAGGGCACCAGCGGAGCCGACCCGAATAAGCGAGCGGGCACCGGCTTGCACCAGCTCCTCTAGCGCTATGATGGCCGAGGCGCCGCCGATGCCGGTGCTGCAGACCGTGATGGGCAGCCCCTGATAGCGGCCGTTGATGAGGCGAAACTCCCGGTTTTGCCCCAGCACTTCACACTGTTCGAGCTGGCTGGCGATGCGATCGACTCGGGCCGGGTCGCCGCACAGTACCACCCGCTCGGCAATCTGCTCGGGGCGGCACTGAAGATGGGGTAACAGAGTCATGGCTTATAGACCTTGTGGCTTGCGCTTGGCGGCAATCACCCAGAGGCGGGTGCCGTTGGCGGCGATAAACAGCAGGATCAGGTATTCGAGCGACATGGCGTAAACACCCTGCGCGGCATAGACACCGATGCTGATGATGTTGATGACGACCCAGAGGATCCAGTTCTCCACGTATTTGCGGGTCATCAGGATCTGGGCGACCACTGAGAGCACCGTCATGCTGGCATCCCAGAAGGGGAAGGCATCAGGGGAGGGCTCGGGGATGGCAAGGTTGGCACCAAACAGGTTGAGCAGGGAGACCGAGGTGCGCGCCAGGGTGGCGAAGACCGGGTCGATATAACGGGTCAGCAGGGCGATGGCCAGCACGCTCACGGCGGCGGTCACCATCAGTTTGGATCTGCTGAGCCAGCGGATCTGCAGGGTATCTCCCTGATCGTTGGCCGGGCGGGTCCAGGCGTACCAGCCGTAGACGTTGGCGCAGAAGAAGAACAGCTGCAGCATCAACAGTCCGTAGAGCTGGATCTGGAAGAAGATGATGGCAAACAGGCTGACGTTGATCAGGCCAAACAGGTAGTTGATGGTCTTCTCCTGACTGGCGAACCAGATACAGGCCAGCCCGAACAGAGTGCCGATGGCTTCAATCCATGACATGGCATAGCCGCCACCCAGCGGTATGGTCACTAGCGTGTTATTGATGCTGAACAGCTCGAATATGCTCATTTTCTGATCCTTGGACATGAGGGTTAGTATGCGAGGGCGCCATTCTAAGGGGTGAGGGGGAGGAGGGGCAGGACTTTTGTCCGTCCCGTACTTGGCCCATATCAAAGAAATTGCCACTGGTGCCCGGTTATTCCAGCAGTGATGGGTTATGGGGCCCCGGCGGGCCGGACTTTATTGATATGTAGCAAGATGATAGCTCCGTGGCTGTGGTCTGATAGAGTCCACTCTCCGGGAGGAGAATCACGTGATAAAAGGAGGTTGTATTGAATTCCGAGCTTGTCTGGGTGCTCTGTCTGCTGGCTGGCGCCATCTATCTCTTCATGACCAACAAGGTGCGGATGGATGTGGTCGCCCTGTTGATCATTATCCTCTTTGTGCTGAGCGGCACCCTCACCCTGCCGGAGGCGCTGGCGGGCTTTAGCGATCCCAACGTTATCCTGATTGCCGCCCTGTTTGTGGTGGGTGAGGGGCTGGTGCGCACCGGCATCGCCTATCAGGTGGGGGATGCATTGGTGAAGGTGGCGGGTAGCAGCGAGACCAAGCTGCTGGTGTTGCTGATGGTAGCGGTGGCGAGTCTGGGGGCTGTGATGAGCAGCACCGGAGTGGTGGCCATCTTTATCCCGGTGGTGCTGAGCGTGGCGAACCGGATGGGGATCCCGGCCGGTCGCCTGATGATGCCCCTCGGTTTTGCCGGCCTTATCAGCGGCATGATGACGCTGGTGGCTACGCCCCCCAACATGGTGGTCAACAGCGAGCTGATGCGCCATGGCATTCACGGTTTCGGGTTTTTCGATTTCACCCCCATGGGCGTGCTGATCCTGGGGCTGGGCATCCTCTACATGCTGCTGGTGCGCGGCTCCCTGGTGGGCGAGGGGGAAGAGGGCAAAGGCAAGCCGGCCGGGCGCCGCACTCTGCGCGATCTGATCCGAGACTACCGACTGGCCGGTCGGGCCCGTCGTCTGGCGCTGCGGCCTGACTCCCCGCTGATTGGTCACACCCTGGACGAGCTGCAACTGCGTGCCCGCTATGGTGCCCACGTCATCGGGGTGGAGCGCTGGCGCAAGTTTCGCCGGGTGATGGTGCCGGTGTCGGGGATCAGTGAGTTCCAGGCCAGGGATGTGCTGCTGATCGACATGTCAGATCCCGAGGTGGATGTGCGGGCGTTTTGCAGCGAAGCGCGGCTCGAACCCATGATCCTGCGCGGGGAGTACTTCTCCGATCAGGCGCGGGAGGTGGGGATGGCCGAGGTGTCGCTGATCCCCGAGTCCAAGCTGCTGGGTAAAAGCGTGCGTGAGGTGACCTTCCGCTCCAGCTATGGTCTGAGCGTGGTGGGGCTGCGCCGCGACGGTGAAGCGCTGGCAGGCAAGCTGGTGGACGAGCCGCTGCAGATGGGGGACACCCTGCTGGTGGTAGGGAACTGGAGCCACATCAGACAGTTGCAGACCCATAGCCGCGACTTTCTGCTGATGGGGTTGCCCGCTGAAGTGGACGAGATGGCCCCCGCCCGCAGCCAAGCTATTCACGCCCTATTCTGTCTTGGAGTAATGATCCTGCTGATGGTGACCGATCCTGTGCCCAACGTGATTGCGGCGCTGATCGCCTGTCTGCTGATGGGCAAGTTTCGCTGCATCGATATGGAGAGTGCCTACAAGTCGATCCACTGGCCGACCCTGATCCTCATCGTCGGCATGCTCCCCTTTGCGCTGGCGCTGCAAAAAACCGGCGGGGTGGATCTGATCGTCGGTGGTCTGATCAATGCGGTAGGGGAGATGGGGCCGCGGGTCATGCTGGCCAGCCTGTTTGCCCTCTGCGCGGTGATCGGGCTCTTTATCTCCAACACCGCGACTGCTGTGCTGATGGCGCCCATTGCGCTGGGCACGGCCCAGCAGATGGGGGTATCGCCCTATCCGTTTGCCATGACCATTGCCATCGCCGCCTCGGCTGCTTTTATGACGCCGGTCTCGTCACCGGTCAATACCCTGGTACTGGGGCCGGGCAACTACAAGTTTGCCGATTTTATCCGTATCGGGGTGCCCTTCACCTTGTTGGTGATGGCGGTGAGCGTGGTAGCGATCCCCTGGTTCTTCCCGTTCTGATAACCGGGATGATGAATGTGTGCACCAGCGGCCTGCGGGCCGCTTTTTTATGGCCGGGAGACAAGAGTGGCAAGGCGTGATCGGAATCAGTGAAGAGTGACGTGAACGGGAATTAACGTGGAGCTGGGTTAATAGAGGAGCGAGAGAAAAACTGGGGAGAGGCAAATTTCAGATACAAAAAAACCAGCGTGAGCTGGTCTGTTTGGTACTGCTATTAATGGTGCGGAAGGAGAGACTCGAACTCTCACGCCTAGGGCGCCAGAACCTAAATCTGGTGCGTCTACCAATTTCGCCACTTCCGCAATATTAATGGTGGCTATGACGGGATTCGAACCTGTGACCCCCGCATTATGAGTGCGATGCTCTAACCAACTGAGCTACATAGCCGTTTGTTATCGACCACTGATGTGGAAGAGAACAGAAAAATGGCTGGGGTACTAGGATTCGAACCTAGGGATGGCGAGATCAAAACCCGCTGCCTTACCGCTTGGCGATACCCCAACAGAAATAATGGTGGCTATGACGGGATTCGAACCTGTGACCCCCGCATTATGAGTGCGATGCTCTAACCAACTGAGCTACATAGCCGTTTGTTATCGACCACTGATGTGGAAGAGAACAGAAAAATGGCTGGGGTACTAGGATTCGAACCTAGGGATGGCGAGATCAAAACCCGCTGCCTTACCGCTTGGCGATACCCCAACAGCGCTCCTCAACAGTCATGAGACTGGCAAAGAACTTTTAAAAATGGCTGGGGTACTAGGATTCGAACCTAGGGATGGCGAGATCAAAACCCGCTGCCTTACCGCTTGGCGATACCCCAAC
>NZ_JAPDCN010000007.1:0-47340 GCF_027706185.1 Aeromonas sp. Y318-3 | reverse complement strand
ATGGTGGCTATGACGGGATTCGAACCTGTGACCCCCGCATTATGAGTGCGATGCTCTAACCAACTGAGCTACATAGCCAACCTTGCTTCCGGTGAGTCGTTACCTCGTCACCGTGCGGGCCGAATTATGCGTATCTGGCTCTGGGGCGTCAACCCTTTTTTTGCCAGAAAAACGCAATTTGAGTGCGTTTGACCAGTTATTGGTCTCTGTTGCGCAAAAGCCCAACAATCTGGTTTTTTTTAAGACATTGCCATGATTACCCGGGCAATGGCAGATAAAAAACAGGCCAGCAAATGCTGGCCTGTCATGGGATTAGACGTTGAACAGGAAGTTCATGATATCGCCATCTTTGACGATGTAATCTTTCCCTTCAGCGCGCATCTTGCCCGCTTCCTTGGCGCCTTGCTCACCCTTGTAGTTGATAAAGTCTTCAAAGGCGATGGTTTGGGCGCGAATAAAGCCTTTTTCAAAGTCAGTGTGGATCTTGCCAGCCGCTTGCGGGGCCGTGGCACCGACCGGAATAGTCCAGGCGCGTACCTCTTTCACACCGGCGGTGAAGTAGGTCTGCAGGTTGAGCAGCTGGTAGCCGGAGCGGATAACACGGTTCAGGCCCGGCTCTTCGATGCCCAAGTCAGCCATGAACTCGGCGCGATCTTCATCGTCCAGTTCGGCGATGTCGGCTTCGATGGCGCAGCAGACCACGACCACGACCGCGTTCTCGGCGGCGGCGATTTCACGCACCTTGTCCAGATAGGGATTGTTCTCGAAGCCATCTTCCGCCACGTTGGCGATATACATGGTGGGTTTGAGGGTCAGGAAGTTGAGGTGGCTGACGGCGGCCAGCTCTTCTTTATCCAGCTTCATGCCGCGGATCATCTGACCGTTTTCCAGTGCGACCTTGATCTTCTCAAGCACTTCCACTTCCAGCTTGGCATCCTTGTCGCCGCCTTTGGCACGCTTGGACTGGCGGTGAATGGCGCGCTCGCAGGCGTCCAGATCCGACAGGGCCAGCTCGGTGTTGATCACTTCGATGTCGTCGGCAGGGGAGACCTTGCCGGCAACGTGAATGATGTTCTCGTCGTCGAAGCAGCGCACTACGTGACCGATCGCTTCGGTTTCACGGATGTTGGCGAGGAACTGGTTACCCAGACCTTCACCCTTGGAGGCACCGGCAACCAGACCGGCGATGTCGACGAATTCCATGGTGGTCGGCACAACGCGCTGCGGATTGATGATGGCAGCCAGCTGATCGAGGCGCGGGTCCGGCATCGGCACCACACCTGTGTTCGGCTCGATGGTGCAGAACGGGAAGTTGGCGGCTTCGATACCGGCCTTGGTCAGCGCGTTGAACAGGGTGGATTTGCCTACATTGGGCAGGCCCACGATACCGCATTTAAAACCCATGGATTGTTACCTTACTTGATGGATGCTGTTGGGGATCGCCCGCAGGCGGCCCATGTCATGCTTGTTCTGGTCGTTGCTCATGTACCGGCACAATGCCCGTACAGGGTCAAACCGACCTAACCCTTTTCCGCCTTGAAGCTGTGCAAGCGATTCATGGCCTTGGTCATATCTTGTTTGAACAGGATGTCGGTGGCGCGCAGAGACTCGTCCAGCGCGGCGTCGATCAGGTTCTGTTCACTGCTGGGGGCCTTGGTCAGGACGAAGCCAGCCACCTGCTCTTTGCTGCCGGGATGGCCGATCCCGAGGCGCAGCCGGAAGAAGTTATTGTTGTTGCCCATCTTGGCGATGATGTCCTTGAGGCCGTTATGGCCACCGTGACCACCACCTTGCTTGAACTTGGCGATGCCCGGCGGCAGATCCAGTTCGTCATGGGCCACCAGCATCGCTTCCGGCTCAATCTGATAAAAACGCGCCAGTGCGGCCACCGCCTTGCCGGAGAGGTTCATATAGGTGTTCGGGATGAGCAGCCGCACATCCTGCCCCTCGACCAGGATGCGGGCAGTATGGCCGAAGAACTTGGGTTCTTCACGCAGGCTGACATTGTGCCAGCGGGCCAGTTGCTCCACATACCAGGCGCCCGCATTGTGGCGGGTTTTGGCATATTCCGGGCCGGGGTTGCCCAGTCCGACGATCAGTTTGATTTCGCTTGTCACGCTTGATGTCTTCACTCGCAGCTGCCGTGGGCACACTACCCAGGGCAATAGGACGCAATATTCTAGCCGCCGAGTGGCGATCACTCAACCAATGCGCATGTTATGGCGGGATTTGCAGCATTATTGCGGCCAATGGGTGGCTAACGGTGGGCAAACGGGCCTCTTGCAAGAGGCCCGTTTCAGTTTACCGATGGATTGTGCCCGGTTGACTACCGTCGTTATTTGGCACGCAGCAGGGTTACAGTTTCCTCATCCAGCGCGGTCAGGGAGGGGCGGGCATCGCGCACATACTCCACGAAAGAGGCTGCATCGGTGCCGCAATCCACGCCGCTGGCTTTGCAATCGAGGGCCTGGCCCGGGGCATAGACGGCACTCAGCAGTTCGCCGTTTTGTGCCACCTTCAGCACCGGGAAGGCGGTCAGCTTGCCATTGACGCTGGCGATATCGACCCGCTCGCTCTTCTGACGCTGGACATTGGCCAGCGCCTGCCAGCCATCGTTGCCGTTGGCGCTGTAGGCGTTCATCACTACCCGATAGTGCAGGCTATCCACCAGATCTTGCCACTCGCCGCTTGCGGTCTTGCGCTGCAATTGGGTCAGGGTGCCCGCTTTGCCTGCGTCGGTCTCCTGGAAGGTGTAACGCAGGTGACCGCCATAGGGGAACTTGCCGGCATGGGCGCTGGCGGGCAGGGTGGCGGTGATGGTCTCGGTCAGGAGGGCGCGTACCTCGGCGCCGGTCAGGGTCAGCACCGAGAGCTGGTTCTTGAACGGCAGCAGGGTGAGGGCGCTATCCCCCTCACGCCATTCGCCAGCAGGCAGGTCGGCGCGCACGCCGCCCACCGCAACCAGAGAAAAATCGACCGGGCCGCCGGTCAGGGCTTGCACTGCTGGGGTATTGGCCCAGTAGAAATCCCCTTCGGCAACCAGCGGCGCTACATCTGAGCCGTGGCTGTCGCTGCCGTTGTCACCGGGACGACGGGCATTTTGCAGCTGCTCGGGGATGGTGCCGATCACTGGGCCATAAGCTTTCTCCAGCGCCGGTTTGTAGTGGCTGTCGATGATGCCGCGCAGGCGCGGGTCTTCATCCACGGTGACCAGATTGGGCTGGTTGTCGACAAACTGGCTCGCCTCTTTGCTGCGGGCATCGTCGAGCGCCTGCTTGCGCGCCGCATCGGCGAAGAAGTCGCGGCTGGCCAGCAGGCTGTTGTGGCCCTGGCAGTCGGTCACCTGACCCTGGCTGTCAAAGGTTACCTGTGCCAGACCGATGGCCTGGGCGTAGGAGCCTGCCTGCACCACGCAGGTTTTGCCGATGCCATCCGGATTGGTCACCAGCTTGGCGTAATCGCCGGTCTTACCCCAGCCGATATTGCGAAAATCGCCGAGCAGGCTGTGGGAGTGGCCGCCGACGATGGCATCGAGGCCGTTTACCTTGGCCGCCAGCGCCAGATCCCGCTCGTTGCCGATGTGGGTCAGGGCCACGATCTGGTGGATCCCCTTGGCTTGCAGCATGTCGACCGTGGCCTGAGCCGAGGCGACCTCCTTGCCAAAGCGCAGCTTGCCGACGTTGGGGGCGATATTGCCCATGTCTTCCAGTACCAGACCGATGATGGCGACCAGCTGTTTGCCTTGTGGCAGGTTGTCGAGATCGGTAACCGGGCTCTTCTGGTTACCGTCAAAGGCGTAGACCACGAAGGGCTTGAGGTTGTCAGCCTTGCTGAGGGCCGGATCGGCCTTGGTGTCGAGGTTGGCGGCCAGCACCGGGAAGTTGACCCCCTCGATGAAGCGGGCCAGCTTCTGGTTATCCAGATCGAACTCGTGGTTGCCCAGCGCCATGGCATCGAGGCCGAACTGGCTCAGCAACTCGGCGTTGGCCATCCCCTCGTTGAGTTTGAAGTAGCCGCTGCCCTGCCAGGCATCACCGCCGTGCAGCAGCAGCAAGGGCTGGTTCTTGGCCAGCGCCTCGGCCTGATAGGCTTTCGCCATGGTCAGCAGGCGCGGGTAACCGCCAAAGCGGGTATAGAGGGTGTCCGTCTCCCCCTGCTGGGCAAAGATCTGCCCTTTGATCTCGGCATTGACCGGATCAAACTGGGAGTGGGTGTCGTTCATGTGAGCCAGAGTCAGCACGAAGGGCGGGTTCTCTTTGGCGGGCTGACAGGCGAACAGGGCGGAGGTGAGGGTCGCGAGCAGGAGGGGACGCAAGCAATTCATGGGTAAATCCTTAAGCCTGCCGGGGGCAGGGTCGTACCAGATAGCAGAAAGTTGGAAAGAGAAGGTCCAGAAAGACGAAAACCGCCTGATGGCGGTTTTCGTTATTGCTGAATCTATCAATGCTCAAACATGGCAGAGATGGACTCTTCGTTGCTGATGCGACGAATGGCTTCGGCCAGTACAGTTGACAGCGTCAGCTGCTTGACCTTGCCGACCGCTTTCATCTCCGCAGTGAGCGGGATGGAGTCGGTGATGATCAGTTCGTCGATCACGGAGTTCTTGATGTTCTCGACGGCGGAACCGGAGAAGACCGGGTGAGTTGCGTAAGCGAATACACGCTTGGCACCGCGCTCTTTCAGGGCCTCTGCGGCTTTGCACAGGGTGCCGCCAGTGTCGATCATGTCATCAACGATGATGCAGTCGCGGCCGGCAACGTCACCGATCAGGTGCATGACCTGGGAGACGTTCGGGCGGGGACGGCGCTTGTCGATGATGGCGATGTCGGTGTCATCCAGCAGCTTGGCGATGGCGCGGGCACGCACGACGCCACCGATGTCCGGGGAAACGACGACAGGAGACTCGAGGTTCTTGGACTTCATGTCTTCCAGCAGCACCGGGCTACCGAACACGTTGTCTACCGGAACGTCGAAGAAACCTTGAATTTGCTCGGCATGCAGGTCAACGGTCAGCACGCGATCCACACCGACGCTGGAGAGGAAGTCAGCGACAACCTTGGCGGTGATGGGGACACGGGCGGAGCGGACGCGGCGGTCCTGACGGGCATAACCAAAGTAGGGGATAACGGCAGTGATACGGCCAGCTGAAGCACGACGCAGAGCATCCACCATGACGATCAATTCCATCAAATTGTCGTTGGTCGGGGCACAGGTGGATTGAATGATGAAGATATCGCCACCACGTACATTCTCATTGATCTGTACGCTGATCTCGCCGTCGCTAAAGCGACCTACGGCAGCATTGCCGAGTTTGATAAACAGGCGATCTGCGATCTTCTGGGCTAGTTCCGGCGTTGCGTTACCAGCAAACAGCTTCATGTCAGGCACGGTTTGAAACCTCGGGGTTGCATCCAGTATGTGGGGGAGTCTGAAATCAGACCCTATCGTTTTGGGGCAAACGATTTATCAAGATAACGTACAAGGTGTCTGCTGCCCAATGAATGTGATGATACCGGTAACCCGAATCCGTGGCCGAGTGCAAAACCGGCCACGTTAATCACAACGCATCATTGCTACTTGGGAATTGGCTGGGGTACTAGGATTCGAACCTAGGAATGGCGAGATCAAAACCCGCTGCCTTACCGCTTGGCGATACCCCAATCATTTGAACTGTTGCAATGTGGAGAAGAGAGGTGATATGTTCTCGCCCTTGGCGACAAACCCATCAAGTCCCTTCGGCACGCAGGCCAACACTTCCCGAGCAGTTACTTCGTCTTCAAATTGAGCAAAGACGCAGGCTCCTGTGCCCGTCATTC
Organism: Aeromonas sp. Y318-3; assembly: GCF_027706185.1. NCBI lineage: Bacteria > Pseudomonadati > Pseudomonadota > Gammaproteobacteria > Aeromonadales > Aeromonadaceae > Aeromonas > Aeromonas sp. Y318-3. The sequence goes on along the minus strand of NZ_JAPDCN010000007.1, from coordinate 41,524 downwards.
TTGACGGCGCGTATTCTAGCAACCAGCCGAGCGCATTGGCAACCTCGGGGTGGCGCTTTTTCACCAGTGATTCGCAATCGTTTTTCCACTCGCCTTCCAGCAGGTTGTCCAGCGACATTTTCGGCGTGGCTCTCGGCAGCTCCGGATCCTGGAATACGGCCGCGGTCGCCACATGGCAATCGGGCTTGAGCACCAGATACCAAGCATCGGGCAGTTCGACCGGTTGCAGCCGCTCACCCACTCCTTCGGCAAAGGCCGCCTTGCCACGGACAAACACCGGCACATCGGCCCCCAGCTGGACGCCGAGCGCTGCCAGTTCATCTTCGCTCAAACCCGCTTGCCAGAGGTGGTTAAGCGCCACCAGCGTGGTCGCTGCATCGGACGAACCGCCGCCAATGCCGCCCCCCATGGGCAGCACTTTTTCCAGCCGGATATGGGCACCTTGCGGGCTCGGCAGGGTTGCTTGCAGCAGGCGCGCCGCCCGGATAATCAGATTCTGCTCATCCGGCACCCCGGGAATGGCCGGGCTCAGGGTGAGTGTGTCGCTATTCGGTATCACCTCGAACTCGAGCCAGTCGCTGTGGTTGAGGAAGATAAACAGGGTCTGCAGCTCGTGATAGCCATCGGGACGACGGCCATTGACGTGTAAAAACAGGTTGAGTTTGGCCGGTGCCGGCCAGCGTGTGGAAGCCATTAACGTGCAAGAGTCCATTGGTTGATCTGAAGCTTGAGGCGGCTGTTCTGGCCAGTCATGGTCAGCTGGTGCGGCAGGCGGTAGCCATCCTGATCCCGATAATCGCCATAGACGATCTGCCACTGGCCGTCGCGCACGCTGGCCAGACTGCTGTCGGGGTTGAGTTCAAACTCCGCCTGACCCGGCAGCCCCTTGATCCACTCCGGTAATCCCGCAACCGGAATATTCCAGCCGGTCAGTTGATAGATGAGCGCTTCGGCATCCTGGCTCTGGTGGCGATTGCCGTCGCTGTCGAGCAGGGTGATCTCTCCCTTGCTGCGGGAGAGCTCCAGAATGCTGGTGCCAATCAGGCTGGTGAGGTTGAGGCGATAATCCTCGCCATCCTGCTGCCAGTTGAGGCGGGCGCTGCCCTTTTGTTGGGGGGTGATGATGGCCATCTTGCCGGATAGCTGCCAGTGGGTCAGTTGCTCGAGACGGGTCCGCTCCTGGTTCCAGTTCACCTGGTCACGCTGGGGCTGGGTGGTGGCACAACCGGCCAGCAACAGCAGGCAGGTGAGGGTAAAAATACGTAGCAGCAAGGGACGGCTCCAGAGAGAGGAATTTGCCACAGTATACGGGGCGGCCGTATTGCTTTTAAAGACTTACCCTTTCTCGTACAATTGGCAGCCTTTGCACCCAGCGTATGAAATGATCGTCGCCCACTCATGAGTTTGCTTGCCCTCGGAATCAACCACAACACCGCCAGTGTCGCCTTGCGGGAACGGGTCGCCTTTGGCCCGGACTGCATCGATCGCGCCTTGCGTGAGCTGGTGAGCCAACCCGGTGTCAGCGAGGCGGTGATCGTCTCCACCTGCAACCGGACCGAACTCTATTGCAATCTGGAGGAGGAGCGGCAGGAGCAAGTGCTGCGCTGGCTTCAACAGTTCCACGGGCTGGACGCGGCCGAACTGGTCACTGCCATCTATCAGCATCACGATGAAGAGGCGGTGCGCCACCTGATGCGGGTGGCGTGCGGGCTTGACTCGCTGGTGTTGGGGGAGCCGCAGATCCTGGGGCAGATCAAGCAATCCTACGCTCATGCCCAGCAGGCGGAGTCGGTGAAGGGGGCGCTGGAGCGGCTGTTCCAGAAATCCTTCTCGGTGGCGAAAAGAGTGCGTACCGATACCGAGATTGGCGCCAGTGCCGTGTCGGTGGCCTTTGCCGCCGTCAGTCTGGGTCGGCGGATCTTCTCCGATCTCTCCCAGACCAAGGTATTGCTGGTCGGGGCGGGGGAGACCATTGAACTGGTGGCCCGTCATTTGCGCGAGCAGAACGTCACCAAGATGATGGTGGCGAACCGCACCCTGCAGCGCGCCCAGACTCTGGCAGCCGAATTCGGCGCCCAGGTGATGACGCTCGAAGAGATCCCCGACTATCTGCACGAGGCGGATATTGTCATCAGCTCGACCGCCAGCCCACTGCCCATCATCGGCAAGGGGATGGTGGAGCGCGCGCTGAAGGCCCGCCGCTTCAAGCCCATGTTTCTGGTGGATATTGCCGTGCCGCGCGACATCGAAGCCGAAGTCGATGAGCTCTCCGATGCCTATCTCTACACGGTGGATGATTTGCAGGGGATCATTGAGCAGAACCTCGAAACCCGTAAACGGGCTGCCGCACAGGCGGAAGTGATCGTGCAGGAAGAGCGCGACGAGTTTATGGGCTGGTATCGCGGCCAGAGCTCGGTCGACCTCATTCGCGATTACCGCCATCAGTCACAGCAAGTGGCTGATGAAGAGTTGCAACGGGCCCTGCTGGCGTTGGCGCAGGGCGAGAGTGCCGAACAGGCGCTCAAGGCGATGGCCCATCGCCTCACCAACAAATTGATCCACGCGCCGACCCAGGCGTTGCGCCAGGCTGCCTCCCAGGGGGATCAGAGCGAGCTCTCCCGCTTGCGGCAGGCGCTGGGGTTGTCACAAGAGCCATAATTTTCGGGCAACCTGCCGGTTGTCCCGTCCTCCATTGAGAATGCAAGAGTTATGAATCCGTCACTGATCAGAAAGCTGGAAGGCCTCATCGAGCGCCACGAAGAAGTACAGGCCATGCTCGGCGAGCCGGATGTGGTCTCGGATCAGGATCGCTACCGCGCCCTGACCCGCGAATATGCCCAGCTGGAAGATATCGTTCACGCCTTCCAGCGTTACCGTCAGGCGCAGGATGATCTGGAGACCACCCAGATGATGCTGGAGGATGATGATGCCGACCTGCGCGAGATGGTGCAGGAGGAGCTGCCGCTCGCCAAGGCCAATCTGGAGGCGCTGGAGCAGGAGCTGCAACTGATGTTGCTGCCCAAGGATCCCAAGGATGACAACAACTGCTATCTGGAGATCCGCGCCGGTGCCGGTGGCGACGAAGCGGCCATCTTTGCCGGTGACCTGTTCCGCATGTATTCACGGTTTGCCGAGCGTCAGGGCTGGCGCGTCTCCATCGTCAGCTGCAATGACGGTGAATACGGTGGCTACAAGGAGGTGATCGCCAAGATCGACGGCGAGCGCGTCTATGGCCGTCTCAAGTTTGAATCCGGTGGTCACCGGGTGCAGCGGGTGCCGGAGACCGAATCTCAGGGCCGGGTGCACACCTCCGCCTGTACCGTCGCCGTGCTGCCGGAAGTGCCGGAAGCCGAGCAGATCGAGATCAACCCTTCCGACTTGAAGATCGACACCTTCCGCGCCTCCGGTGCCGGTGGTCAGCACGTCAACAAGACCGACTCGGCCATTCGTATCACCCACCTGCCGACCGGGCTGGTGGTGGAGTGTCAGGACGAGCGCTCCCAGCACAAGAACCGCGCCAAGGCGATGTCGGTGCTCTCCGCCCGCCTGCAAGCGGCCGAGGATGAGCGCCACCGCGCCGCCGAGCAGAGCACCCGCCGCAATCTGGTGGGCTCCGGCGATCGCTCCGAGCGCATTCGTACCTACAACTACCCGCAGGGCCGCCTCTCCGAGCACCGCATCAACCTGACCCTCTACCGCCTCTCCGAAATTTTGGAAGGGGATCTGGACTGCGTCATCACACCGCTGGTGCAGGAGTATCAGGCCGATCAGCTCGCCTCGCTGGCCGAGAACAACTGATGCAAATGGTGATCCGGCAAGCTCGCATTAAGTGTTGTGCCCATAAGGTGGAGTGGCACTGATGCAGATCCAGCAGGCCCGCGCCCATATCATGACCGTGCTGGCTGGGGGAGAATCCCCCCGCGCCGATGCCGATGTACTGCTCTGCCATCTGCTCGGGTGTCGTCGCAGCTATCTGATGACCTGGCCCGAGCGTGAGCTGGATGCCGCCCAGCAGGCCACCCTGCAGGGGTGGCTGGCCCGTCGTCTCAATGGCGAACCCATCGCCCATCTGGTGGGCGAGCGGGAGTTCTGGTCGCTGCCGCTGAAAGTGAGCCCGGCGACCCTGATCCCGCGCCCCGATACCGAGGTGCTGGTCGAGCAGGCGCTGACCAAAATCCCGCAGGGGCCGTGCGCCGTGCTGGATCTGGGCACCGGCACCGGCGCCATCGCGCTGGCGCTCAAGTCCGAGCGGCCCGAAATCGATGTGTGGGCGGTGGATCGGATGGTGGACGCTGCCGCACTGGCTCGCGAGAACAGCGCCGCGCTGGAGTTACCCATCGAGGTGCGCGACGGCAGCTGGTTCGAGCCCCTTGGCGAGCCGGATCGCGACGAAACGCCACGATTTGCGGTGATTGTCTCCAATCCCCCCTATATTGATGGCGCCGATCCTCATCTTGAGCAGGGTGACGTGCGCTTTGAACCCCGCTCGGCGCTGGTTGCCGATGACGCCGGGCTGGCCGATATCCGCCACATCGTGGCCCATGCTCCCGCTTATCTGTTGCTTGACGGCTGGTTGCTGCTGGAGCATGGCTGGGATCAGGGGGAGGCGGTGCGTCAGTTGCTGCGTGATGGCGGCTACCGTGAGGTAGCCACGGTGCGTGATTACGGGGATAACGACAGGGTGACGCTGGGCCTCTGCCCGCTGCGCTGACGGTTCCTCACTGTTACACGGCGGGTTGCCTGTGCGCCCCCATGCAAGGATTGAATATGGTTTTTGTGCTCAAACACCTGCACCTCACCCTGATTGCCGGGGCCGCGCTGATGTTTATGCTCCGCTTCTACTGGGTACAGACCGCTACTGGCCGTGCCTACAGCGCGCCGGTGATGAAGGTCAGCGGCTGGCTCAATGGTCTGGTGGTGCTCTCCGGCGTATTGCTCTGCATGGTGCTGGATCTCAACCCGCTCAATAACGGAACGCCCTGGCTCAGCGAGAAGCTGATGGCCATTCTGGTGCTGGTATTTCTGGCGGCGATGGCGCTGCGGCTGGCCAAAAGCAATCTGGTGCGCTGGTGCTCCTTTCTGGGGGCGCTCGGCTGGATCTACTTTATTGCCAAGTTGGCAGTGCTCAAACAGACGAGTGTGTTCGGCTAAGGCATGAAGAGAATGTTACACATAGACGAATGGACCGATTTCGAAGCCCACGACATTACCGAGCTGGCGTTGTCAGTCAGTGACGAAATTTATGGCTCGGTCGAGGAGGGGATGCGCGAGTTGAACCTGCTGGACGAGTGGCTGGACGAGCAGATCGAAGAGGGCACCTGCGACGAGGTGCGCCAGCAGTTGCTGCAGGGCTTCTACCACAGCCTCGGTTTTCATGGCGACTGGCAGGATTATTTCTCTGCCAACAACTGCGATCTCAATCAGGTGCTGGTTCAGCGCAAGGGGATCCCGGTCAGCCTCGGTATTCTCATCATCCAGCTGGGACGCAAGCTTGGGCTCGATGTGGAGGGGATCTGCTTCCCCGGCCACTTCCTGGTGAGCTTTGCCGGTGGCGAGGGGGAGGTCTATGTCGACCCCTTTACCGGCGACGAGCTGAGCCTGGCCCGCATCGAGCTGCTGCTGCGCGGCGCGTTGGGGGACTTGGCGACCCTGACCCCCGACTACCTGCAACCCTCCGGCCAGTGGGAGATCATCGAACGGCTGCTCAACGTCAGCAAGGGTGCCCTGCTGCGGGAAGACCGCATGCCCGAGGCGCTGCGTTGCAGCGAGCTGTTGCTGCGGATGAAGCCCGGCGATCCGCTGGAGACGCGGGATCGCGGCTTTATCTACGAGCAGCTCGATTGCCCGCGCCAGGCCGCCGACGATTTTGAATATTTTATTGAACAATGCCCGGACGATCCGGTGGCCGATGTGCTGAAAGTGCAGCTGGCCGCGCTGGATCTGAGCCCCAAGCCCCTCCATTAAGGGCGGCTTGAAACTGAAACAGAAGAATATCAAGGCCGCAGCGCTCGGCTGCAACGGAGTAACTTGGCTTCAGGCCCCTTCATTAAGGAAGTCTTAGATGGAACAGAAGAATATCAAGATCAACCAGATCGACGTAGCCAACGACAAACCGTTCGTGCTGTTTGGCGGCATGAACGTGCTGGAATCCCGCGACATGGCGATGGCGGTGTGCGAGAAGTACGTGGAAGTGACCAGCAAGCTGGGCATCCCGTTTGTCTTCAAGGCGAGCTGGGACAAGGCCAACCGCTCCTCCATCCACTCTTACCGCGGTCCGGGTCTGGAAGAGGGGATGAAGATTTTCCAGGAGCTGAAAGCGACCTTCGGCATGCCGGTCATCTCCGATCTGCACGAACCCCATCAGGCCAAGCCGGTTGCCGAGGTGGTTGACGTTATCCAGCTGCCCGCTTTCCTGGCACGCCAGACCGATCTGGTGGAAGCCATGGCCCGCACCGGCAACGTTATCAACATCAAGAAGCCGCAGTTCCTCAGCCCAAGTCAGATGAAGAACATCACCGACAAGTTCGAGGAGTGCGGCAACGATCAGCTGATCCTGTGCGAGCGCGGTGCCAATTTTGGCTACGACAACCTGGTGGTGGACATGCTGGGCCTGGGGGTGATGAAGAAGAGCACCGGCGGCTATCCGGTGATCTTTGACGTGACCCACTCCCTGCAGTGCCGTGATCCGCTGGGGGCCGCCTCCGGTGGTCGTCGCGAACAGGTGACCGAGCTGGCACGTGCCGGCATGGCGGTCGGTCTGGCCGGTCTCTTTATCGAATCCCACCCGGATCCGAAAATTGCCCGCTGCGATGGCCCGAGTGCCCTGCCGCTGGAGAAGCTGGAAGGCTTCCTCAAACAGATGAAGGCCATCGATGACCTGATCAAGGGCTTCGAACCCCTCGATACTTCGGCCTGATCCCGACGCTGTCATGCCTGATAAAAATGCCCCGCAATGCGGGGTATTTTTATATCTGCCATATTTAGTTGAAGACTCAAATTAATCTACGAGCAAACAATTGTTGGTTTCTGTGGTGTTAATGGTGTTAATTTTGTTGTGTGATTAATGTCTCTTAATTGTTTTTTATTACATGTAAAGTGGTCCCCGTAGTAATGCAGAAACAGCATGGATCGGGTGAGGTACGCAGATATCTCGTCCGGCTATCTGCATGTTTATTGCTGCCATAACAATGTGCAATTAAATTAACAGGACGTTAATAATGCGAAAGAAACTATTTAGCAGCCTCTATTTTCAGGTATTGCTCGCGATTACCCTCGGGGTATTTCTGGGGCATGTCTATCCGGAACTGGGCGCCGATATGAAGCCCCTCGGTGATGGCTTCGTCAAATTGATCAAGATGATCATTGCCCCCGTTATTTTCTGTACCGTGGTTACCGGCATTGCCGGGATGGAGAGCATGAAGGCAGTCGGCAAGACCGGCGCCATTGCTCTGCTCTACTTCGAGGTGGTCAGCACCATCGCCTTGATCATCGGGCTGTGCGTGGTCAACCTGTTACAACCGGGTGCCGGCATGAACGTCGATCCGGCTGCGCTGGATGCCAGCGCCATCTCCGCCTATGCGGAGCAGGCCAAGTCCCAGGGCATTATCGCCTTTTTGCTGGATATTATTCCGGGCAGTGTGATCGGTGCCTTTGCCAGCGGTAATATCTTGCAGGTGTTACTGTTTGCGGTGCTGTTCGGCTTCTCCCTGCATCATATCGGTGAAAAGGGACAGGTTATTTTCGGCGTCATCGACAGTTTCTCCAAAGTCATATTTGGCATTATCAATATGATAATGAGACTGGCGCCGGTCGGTGCATTCGGGGCAATGGCATTTACCATCGGCAAATATGGAGTAGGTTCACTGGTACAGCTGGGCCAGCTTATTGCCTGCTTCTATCTCACCTGCCTCTTCTTTATCTTCATTGTGCTGGGCAGCATCGCTAAAGCCTCAGGTTTTAGCATCCTGCGTTTCATCTCCTACATTCGTGAGGAGTTGCTGATCGTGCTGGGGACCTCCTCTTCCGAGTCGGTACTGCCGCGGATGCTGGACAAGATGGAGAAGCTGGGTTGCCAGAAATCGGTGGTGGGGCTGGTCATTCCGACCGGGTACTCCTTTAACCTGGATGGCACCTCCATCTATCTGACCATGGCGGCGATTTTTATCGCCCAGGCTACCAATACGCCGCTGGATCTGTTCCAACAGATCACCCTGCTGGTGGTACTGCTGATCTCCTCGAAAGGGGCGGCGGGGGTAACTGGTAGTGGCTTTATCGTGCTGGCGGCGACTATTTCGGCGGTTGGCCATCTGCCACTGGCTGGTTTGGCGCTGATCCTGGGGATCGACCGTTTTATGTCCGAAGCGCGGGCGTTGACCAACCTGATCGGTAACGGGGTTGCCACCGTGGTGGTCGCCAAATACTGCAAGCAGCTGGACGAGAAGAAAATAGATGCAGTGCTCGGCGGCAAGGTCGGGCAACTGGAAGCGGACAGGGCGTAAGAGCTGTTCCCCCCCGCACGGCCGCGTTGGCTGGTGCGGGGCAATAAAAAAACGGCCAATCGGCCGTTTTTTTGTGCTGATACCGCAAGTATCAGCTCTTCACTGCAGGGCGCTGATTACAGGCTCTGGGTGAAAGTACGGGTAACCACGTCACGCTGCTGTTCCGGGGTCAGGGCGTTGAAACGCACTGCGTAGCCAGATACACGGATGGTCAGCTGCGGGTACTTCTCCGGGTTTTCGATTGCATCTTCCAGAGTTTCGCGACGCAGCACGTTGACGTTCAGGTGCTGGCCACCTTCAACAGCAGGCTCAGCCTGAACCGGCAGTTCGCGGTATTCGAACTGACCCAGGTCAGCCAGTTGCACTTCTTGATCGGCAGCGAAAGCATCGCCTTTGACGCAGATGCAGCGAGCTTGTTGCTTCTCTTCGTCCAGCAGCCAGAAAGAGTTCAGCAGAGCGGTGTTGGCGGCCTGGGTGATTTGAATGCCTTTGATCATGGTATGACTCCTCAATGGGAACGCGAATCCAACTGTAAGGAAATTACCCTGATGTATTTAAGCTACCGTCGATGGCGATGACTTAAAGGGCCCTTGCCTTACACCTTTTCTTTGATGAGGTCATATATACCACGGTGGTAACATTACCAAAATTGATCTAGATCAAGAAAATCCGACAAAGCGCCATTTCAATGGGATTAAATTCTTGAGTTGAATCAAAAATAGGTCATTTTTCTGATTTTGTAAGATATCCAAATTATGCATCTTTTATCTCGTTAATCTAGTAATTTAACTACATCTTTTGGGCTTTTTCTGAGGTTAATTGAGGGGTTGGCTACACTCAGCAAAAAAAGCGAGGAGAGTGCCGGGTGAATAATGGATGGCGAAAGTGGGCATGGCTGGCCCTGTTCTGTTGCTGGGCAAGCAGTGTTGCGGTACGGGCCGAGACGGTGCGTATTGCTGTGGGCGAGTGGCCGCCCTATATCAGTGAGGCGCTGCCCAATCAGGGCTTTCTCTGTGAGGTGGTGCGCCAGGCCTTTGCCGAAGAGGGGCTCGATGTCAGCTTTCACTTCTATTCCTGGGCCGAGGCTTACCGACTGACTCTGGAGGGACGCTATGTGGTCACCATGCCCTGGTTTCGCTCCCGCGAGCGGGAGCAGCTTTTCTATCTCTCCGCCTCGCTCGGCCATTTCACCACTCGCCTGATGACGCTGACCGGTACGCCCGCGGTCAATCTGGGTGAGCTGAAACACGAGCCGGTCGGGGTGACCCGTGGCTATTTTTATGGCGATGGTTTTGCCGCTCGCCAAGCCGGGCTCACCCTCGAGTGGTCAGATTCCGATGAGCAGAGCATGGGCAAGCTGCTTGACGGGCGGATCCACTATCTGGTGATGGATGAGCAGGTGGCACAGACTCTGTTCCAGCAGGCGCTCGTTCGTCATCCCCAATCACTGTCACTGACCGGCGCCGCCGACCCCATCTGGTCGCAACCGGGATACTTGCTGATGCGCAAGGCCGATCCCGAGGCGCGCCGTCTGATGCTGCTGTTCAATACCGGGCTGCGCAAGTTGGAGCGCTCGGGACGCCTCGCCAGGCTCTGGAAAGCGTGAGCCACGGTTGCGTCTTGCGGGCTGGCCCCCTATCCTGAGCCCTTCGCCGTATCAAGTGAGGAGGCCGGGGTGCTGACCTGGAGTGATGTGATTGGCTCTGAGAAAGAGCAGGACTATTTCAAGAGTACGCTGGCAACTGTCAGAGCCGAGCGGGAAGCGGGCAAGGTGATCTACCCGCCAGCTACCGATGTGTTCAATGCCTTCAAGCTGACCGAGCTGGATCAGGTCAAGGTGGTGATCCTGGGCCAGGATCCCTACCACGGCCCCAATCAGGCGCACGGGCTCTGCTTCTCCGTTCTGCCCGGCGTGCGTACGCCCCCCTCACTGGTCAACATCTATAAAGAGATGCAGCGTGACCTGCCAGGTTTCGTCACACCCAATCACGGCTTTCTCGAATCCTGGGCCAAACAGGGTGTCTTGCTGCTCAACACTGTGCTGACGGTGCAGGCCGGTCAGGCCCATTCCCACGCCCATCTGGGATGGGAGACCTTTACCGACCGGGTCATCGAGCAGATCAATGCCAGTTGTCAGGGGGTGGTGTTCCTGCTGTGGGGGGCCCACGCCCAGAAGAAGGGACGTTTCATCGACCGCCAGCGCCACTATGTGCTGACCGCGCCGCACCCGAGCCCACTCTCTGCCCACCGCGGTTTCATCGGTTGCGGTCACTTTAGCGAGACCAATCGCTTGCTGGAACAACAGGGCAAGAGTCCGATAGAGTGGAAATCTGTCTGCATCCCACTTGATTGAGTGCAAAGTTCGGGCGACAAATGACCGTATACTCAGGGACATAAGATTAATTCAGAGCCAAGGAGTGCCCATGTTATCCAGTCTGCACAAGGACCATCTCAACATCGCCCGACTTTTGGAGCTGCTCAAGCACAAGCTGGCAGCCATCCGTGCCGAAGAGCCCATCAGCTATTTTCTGGTGCGCGATGTCATCGACTACCTGCGGGAGGTCTCTGACAAGTACCACCATCCCAAGGAAGACCTCATCTATGACTACTACCTGAAATATCGGGTGGTGGAGGGTGAGGTCGCCAACCGCCTGCAGGAGGAGCACGTCAAGCTGCTGGAGGCCGGAGCCGATCTCAAGGAGATGGTGGAGATGATCCTGATGGATGCGGTGATCCCCCTCGATCAGTTCACTACCAAGCTGGAGCGCTTCGTGGAATTGCAAGAGGCACACATGAACTATGAAGAGGGGGTGATCTTCCCCCATCTGCGTGACTCCCTGACCGAGGATGACTGGCGTCATCTGGAGCAAAACTGGCAGAACCGCGCCATTGGCGACCCCCTGTTCGGGGCTGAGGTGAGCCAGCACTTCCAGGCACTGGCCAAACGCCTCTCTCTACCGCTCACGACCGGCTAAGACGAGCCCGTACCTGCCGTGTGGCGGGGATTGTGTGAGTGCAACTTGAGTGAAAACAGAAAGGCCTCCATCTGGAGGCCTTTTGCATGGTGGAGCAAGCTTACGCCTGTGGTTTCAGGAAGTTGCGATAGAGCATATAGAGGTGGGCCGAGCTCCAGCTGAAGTTGCTGGCCCCCTGCATGGCGCCGGTCTCCGGATTGTAGTTTTCGCGGATGGGGCCGCTGCCCGCCAAGCCCTCTGCGTTGTTGAACAGTTTGTTGACCAGTGCTTCGGCATCGCTGCGGTAGCCGTAGTTCTCCAGCCCCTTCACCCCGAAGTAGAACTGATCGAGCCATACCCGGCCGCGCCAGTAGATATTGGGGTCGTAGGCCGGGTTGGTGAGTGCGGCTGTGCCCAGCGGGATCTTTGTGTTGAACTCCTGGGCGTTGAGCATCACCTCGCGCACCCGTGCCGCTTTCTCCTTGTCGGCGACCTCAGCCCAGAGCGGGCTCCACCCTTCCGGGCCACGGCCGCGGGCGGTCAGCAATTTGCCGACGCAGCCGTTGCCGTCAGCAACATCCCCCTGAGCAATCTGACGATCGTAATAGAAGCCTGATGCCTCATCGAACATGCAGCTGTTGATGTAACCAGCCAGCTGGGTCGCGCCATCGCGGTAGCGGCTCGCGTCGTCCGGCTTGCCAAGCAGGTCGGCCATGTCTGCCAGAATGCGTTTCTCCTTGGCGAGGAAGGCGTTGAGCTCCACTGACTCCTGATCGATGGAGAAGCCGATCAAATCGCCATTGTCCTGATGGTTTTCAAAGAAGGCGACGTTCCAGTCCTGACGTGCCTTGGCCAAATCTCCGCGATAAGTCTTGTCGGCATAGCGTTGCAGCTGGCCCGGTTCGATAAAGCCGAAGCGGGCGGCGTTGTCCATGCCGGACTCCCAACCGGCGCCGTGCTGGGCACCGATATCCATGTCGCTGTAACCGCCCACGTTCAACACCTGTTGATAGAGCGGCATACCGGCGCAGGCATACCAGCCATCCCCCTCACTGGTACAGCTGGAGAGATCCAGCCCGGCGGGAATACCGTTGGAGTACTGCACCTTGAAGGTGATATTGCCGTACTCGTCGTTGTGCTCCACATGCTTGGTGGCGCCATATTCGATGATACCGTTGCGGTTATTGTCCCGCGCGCGGTACCACCAGTCGTGGTAGGCCTGCAGCTTGGGATACATCTCGGCGATAAAGGCCTTGTCCTTGGTGGCGCTGTAGATTTCCCAGATAGCCCAGGCGGAGAGGGGCGGCTTGGTGTCGCGCTCGTTCCAGTTGCCGCCATCGCCACCGCGATCCGCCAGCTTGTTGTAGAAGACGGCGTCGATCACCATGCCCGCATCTTGCGGTCGAACCGGGTCATCCGGCTGCACCTGATAGTCATACATGGCGCGCACGTTGTTCTTGGCCACCTCAGGGTTGAAGTGCGCCATGGCATAGGCGTGCTTCCAGCTGTCCCAAGCCCAGACGCCGTCGAACCAGCGGGCGGTATTGGAGGGGGTTACCCCGTCGTGGAGGATGGCGCCAGCCGGGGAGCGCCAGTTGCCATTGAGGGTCTCCATCGCCTTGACGGCGATGCGGCGCTCCGACTCGGGGATACCCTGATTGGAGAGACCCTTGGCAAGGTAGTCCTCCCAGCGGCGGATGGAGTCGGCAAAATAGCTGGCCGGGTTGGCCAGCAGGGCTTGACGGCTCTGCTGATAGCGGCTGGCGTCATCTGCGGAGTGGAGATAGCTCTGCAGGGTGTAGATATCCTCGCTCCCTTTGGCGGCCAGGGTAATGCTGGCGTCGCTTTGGTAGCCCAGTGTCTTCTGGTCGAGGGTGGTGCGGCTTGGCAGGGTGCGGTCGATTCGATAGCGGGCGCTGCCGCTCTGCATGATGTTCCAGGTGCTGCGCAGTTTACCGAACTGGAATTCGATTCCTTTGTCGCTCTCGCTGATGGTGCGTGTCCAGCCTGGATATTTGCTGGCAATCGTATCCTTGGCATCCCATTGATTGAGCAACTCGCCCTGCCAGTTGAGGTTGAGGGTGAGCGGTGCATCGGTCTGGTTGATGAGTCGGGTGCGGATAAGAGCGGTGCGGGCATCGCCATAACGCAGCTCCAGCTCCAGCGTAAAGGGCTCGAACTCGAAGCGTTGCACCAGTGCACCGGGAATGGCGTACACCTCCTGCTTGCGGGCGCTGGTGAGCGGGAACGGGCGGCCGCTCGCATCGCTGAGGGTAAGCTTGTCCAGCTCGCTGGCAAAGAAGAGGCTGTACTCCTCGGAGATGACCATGGGGCCGGTAAAGCCCCCCCACTCCTTGTCGCTGGCAGGCAGCAGGAAACCGTGCCATGCCCCCAGATCGAGCAGCGGGTTGTATTTGAGGTTGGAGTAGCTGTCAAAGTCGCGGAATTGGGTCGGAGTTCCCCGACGGTCGATCACGTCCTTGTACTGGATGGCCTGCTCCGGTTTGGCGACTGTGCTGCTCTTTGTCTGGTTATCGTTGCAGGCGGTCAGTCCGAACAGGGCGGTGCCTAGGGCTACCGAGAGTAAAGTTTTACGAAACATTTCTCGCTCCAATTCCGTTTATGTAGGTTAAAAGGAAGATTTTTTACGCTTATTTTTAGTGAAAAGGTGTTCGGTAGCCATTGTATGGCAAGGAGAAAGGGGGCGCTGGCGCGAGATCACACTCTGAAGAGGCGGCAATGTGAGCGAGATCACCGGGTTACATCAGGTTACATTAGATTGGTTTTAAGTAATGTTTTACTTGTCGTTGCTCGCCAATCTGGCAGGGCAGGTGTGCAGGTATTGGTGAGGCGTCAGGCCGAACTCCTGTTTGAAGCGGGCGGCAAAGCGGCTGGGGGAGTCATAACCGCAGGCGAGGGCGACCTCCAGCGGGGTCAGGCCCTGTTGCAACAGGTTGAGGGCGTGGCTCATGCGCACCTGAGCCAGCAACTGGCGAAAGCTGCGACCTTCGGCGGCCAGCTTGCGCACCATGGAGGCGCGGCTCATGGAGAAGTGGGGGGCCACCGCCTCCAGGGTGTGGTCGATTCCGGGTTCCACCGCCAGGTAGCGTGCCAGCCGCTCTGCGAGGGTCATGGTGCTGGCGGGAAAGAGCAATCCGAGGGCGTTGGCGGCCCGCAGTTCGGCATAGAAGCCGCGCAGCAGTTCGGCCTGGGTCGCTTCGCTCAGTCCCCGTTCGGCCATGGTGCTGATGAGTTCAAAGCAGAAGGCGAGCCCGGGGGTGACTTTGACGGCGGGTTCCTCCAGATCGGCGTGGAAAGGGGCTGACTCGGCCAGCCATTCTGGTGGCGGCGGGGTGAGCAGCGTGATGGCGTGGGAGCGAAACTTGCCCTGCTCCGGCTGATTGACGAAAGTGAGCAGGTGGCCTGCCGGGATCAGCAGCCACCGCTCCCTGTCAAACGACAGACGTCGCTCGCGCCACCACAGTTGCTTGCTCCCCTGGGTGACCCAGATGAGGGTCGGGGCGTAGATGAGCACCCGGTGCAGGGGCTGCTGGCGGATCCCGAGATAGTGGCTCTGTTGCAGCAGGGGAGTGCTCATCCGGTTGGCTCCTAGGGGGTGACGAAGGTGGCGGTCAGGGTGGCTTTGCCGAGCGCCATGCTGTTGAGCATGTAGCCTACCATAGCGGGCGGGGTATCAGCCTTCACCTCGAGATCATGGGGCAGGGCCCAGGCGGTGAACTGATAGCGGTGCATGCCGTGACCTGCGGGCGGGCAGGGGCCGCCGTAACCCTGGCTGCCAAAGTCGGTGCGGATCTCCAATCCCTGCTTGAGCTTGCCGGAGGCATTGCTGGCCAGCTCGCTCTGGGTGGCAGGCAGGTTAACCACCAGCCAGTGCCACCAACCGCTGCCGGTAGGGGCATCGGGGTCATAGGCGGTGATGGCAACACTCTTGGTGCCTGCCGGCAGATCCTGCCAGCTAAGTTGGGGCGAGTGGTTGTCGCCGCTGCAGCCAAAGCCGTTGAAGCTGAACTGTTTGTCCATCAACTGGCCTTCGTGAATGTCCGTGCTCTTCAGGGTCATGGCAAAGGCTGGCATGGCCGTCAGGCAGAGCAGTGGCAACAGGGCACTCTGTTTGAGCAATTTCATCGGGTGACTCCTCGTGTAGTAACGGGTTCACTTTAGCGAGGGTGGGACAGGATTTTGTTGCAGAACGACTCAAAGTGAGGTCGATTAGTGAGTTAATTGAGCCTTTTGGTGTTTTTATGGCAAGAAGGTAAACGGCAGCCATAAAAAAACCGGCATCAGGGATGCCGGTTTTTTGTTTGACGATGAGAAGTGCGGCTTAGCGCAGGATCATCTCGTCACGGCCCGGGCCGACGGAAACCATCGGAACCGGTACGCCGAGCAGCTCTTCGATACGCAGCACGTACTGCTGGGCAGCGCGCGGCAGCTCTTCGAAGGTGCGGCAGCCGGTGATGTCTTCGCTCCAGCTTTCCATCTGCTCGTAAACCGGCTTCAGGGCGGCAGTTTGCGGCCAAATCGGGTTCTCGGTGTGGGCACCTTCGTAGGCCACGCAGATCTTCAGATCCGGCAGACCGGTCAGGCAGTCCAGCTTGGTCAGGGCCACTTCGGTGGCGGCTTGCAGCTCGACACCGTTCTTGGTGGCGACCGCGTCGAAGTAACCGACATCACGGGGACGGCCGGTGGTGGCACCGAACTCGTTGGTGATCTTGCGGAACTCGTCCTGGTTCTCCATGGCGGTCAGCAGAGTGCCGGTACCGACAGAGGAGCTGAATGCCTTGGCCACAGCGATGACGCGCTCCGGGCGCAGACCCGGCAGACCGCCACCGATACCGGCGTAGGCGCCGGATACGTGGGAGGAGGTTACCCAGGGGTATTCGCCGTAGATCAGGTCACGGCCAGCGCCCAACTGCGCTTCGAACAGCAGGGTCTTGCCTTCTGCCTGCAGCGCTTTCAGCGGCATGCTGACGTTGCACACGGCGTCGATCCACGGTGCAGAGACTTCCAGCAGCCAGTCGGCCATTTCCTGGGCAGTCTGGGTGAATTCGAAGGAGGGGTAGATAGCCTTCATCTGCGGTAGTTTCCAGTCCAGCATGAACTGGATGCGCTCGACCAGCACGTCCGGCTGTTTCAGCCAGCCAACCAGGATCGCTTTCTTCATCACGCGATCGCCGTAGGCAGGAGCGATGCCCTGACGGGTGGAGCCATAGGCGCCGTCACCCAGACGTTGCTCTTCAAGGGTATCTTCCAGTGCGTGCAGCGGCAGGCACAGGGTTGCGCGGTCAGAGATGGCCAGCTTCGGAGTCACGCCGGAGGCTTTGACTTCCTCGAGCTCGACGGTCAGTTTCTCGGGGCTGATCACCATGCCCGGGCCGAGGACAACCAGGCAATCCGGGTTGAATACGCCACTCGGAACCTGGTGCAGCTTGAAGGTGCCAAGGTCGTTGACCACGGTGTGGCCAGCGTTGTTGCCGCCCTGGAAGCGAATGCTGGCGCCAGCTTGACCTGCCAGATAATCCACGATGCGGCCTTTGCCTTCATCACCCCAGTTAGCACCTACGACTACGATAGACGACATGACTCTTTCTCCTAAGACGTTAGGCGTCCATCCTAGGAGCCTGATGCGGATTAGAAAAATTAATTATCTTTATAATTCCGATAAGAGAACCATATAATTATGGCCAATTAAGCGGCAAACTGCTCGATTTTGCCTGACAAGCCCCGCACCTCGCGGGTTGAGGGACTCTTATGCTGGATATTCACTGGCTGCAAACCTTTGTCACTCTGGCCCGATTGCAACATTTTGGTCAGACCGCCACCGAGCTGCACATGACCCAACCCAATGTCAGCCTGCATATCAAACGGCTGGAGCAGGCGACCCGGGTGCGGCTGATCGAGCGCAGTCCGTTTCGCCTGACGCAGGCGGGGGAGCGGCTACTGCAAAGCGCCGAGCGCACCATCGCCGAGTTGCAGCTCTGCCAGTCCGATCTCAATGCCCTCAACCAGCTGAGTCAGGGGACGCTGGCCATCGCCGCCAGCGACATTATCTCCCGCCTGCTGCTTATCCAGCCGTTCCAGCGCTTCAAGCGGGAGTTCCCCGGCATCGACCTCACTCTGTTCAACACCACTTCGGATCAGGCCGCCGAGCTGGTCAAGGCGGGCAAGGCGGATCTGGGTTTTGTCATGGCGCAAAAGCGCAGCGAACCGCTCTTCTATACCGAGCTGCAACAGGTAACCTGGTGCGCCCTGGGCCACGGCCTTGCCCGCTGGCAGGCGCGGGCGGTGGCGGGGGAGAGCGATCCCCTCGACGAGCCGACCCTGATCCTGCTCGGTCACGACACCCGCACCCGGGCGCTGATCGACCCGTCCCTGCCGCTGCTGGCCTTGCCCCCCTGCCGCATCATGGAGGTAGGCAGCGTGGACGCCCAGCTCGATTGGGCCGAGGCGGGCTTTGGTGTCGCCATCGTGCCGGACTTCTCCCTGCATCCGCGCCTCAACCTCACCGCGCCGGTCACCAGCCTCGGCGACTTTCCCGGTACCAGTCTGGGCTACGTGGTGCGCCAGAATCAGGTGTTGTCGCGGGCCATCAAGCAGTTGCTGCACTGGGTGGAGGAGGAGATCCAGAAGCCCAACCCCTATCTGACCCGGGTGATGGAGCCGTAGCGGGGCGGCAAGGTGAGCAGGCCTATCGGGGTGACTAAGCCGCCATCAATTGTCACTATCGAACGCGCGTAAACAATCAGGGCAGCCGAGGCTGCCCTGATGCGTTTGTGGGTGCTGACCACTCAGTGCTGCGGCGGTGTGGCTGCACTGGTGGCAGGGGAGGGCAGTGTATCGGTTTTATCCTGCGGTGGGGTTTCGTCAGCAACCGCGCTGCTGGCAGGCTGGGTTGCCTGCTCTTGCGGCGTAGTGGCCGCAGAGGCGCTTTGTGGCAACTGAGCCGAAACGGCAGCCGATGGTGCTGGCGCCGTTGACGCTGCGGCAGAGGGAGCCACTCTTTCCCCCTCGGTGGGCGGCGTAGCAGTGAGCTCGGGGGTGACCTCAAGTGCCTCTTCGGGCAAGGGATTAACCTCTGTGGCTTCTGTTGCCACTGCGGTACTGCTGGTGGCGGTCGCGTCGGAGGGCGCCTCAATGGGCGCAGTCGCCCCGTCCGCGGCACTCACCTCTGCCGTTGGTGCAGCCTCCGAGGCCGATGGCGCTGGTGTTAACGGCTCCGGTGTCAGCTGTTCCGCGGTTAACTGCTCGGGGGTCAGTGGCAAGGGGGCTGGCGGTTGATCCGACATCCCCGCATGGAGGGGCAGCTCGGTTTGCGCCTGCAACTGCTCGGGGGTCACTTTGCTCAGGGCAGGATGCAGCCGACTGAACTGCTTGACCCGGGCCAGCAGGGTATCGCGCACGGTACGGACGATGGGGTCCGGCAGGCTGGCCAGCGCCACCAGTTCGGCACTCATCCCGATATTGTTGATGGCGGTGGTCTGTCCCGGATAGAGGTTGGCGGTGATGCGGCTGCGCTGGTAGTAGGGGTGTTGTTTGAGCAGCGTGTCGATCTGCTCCCCTTCGATGGGGATGAGGCGCACCTTGCAGCGGCTGATCAGATCGCCGACCGCCAGACTGGGGTGACCGGCTACCACAAAAGCGGCATCCAGCGAGCCATCGCACAGCCCTTCCAGCGGTTCGCTGTCCGACTTGAGTTGATAGGCAGCAAACTGCCCGGGTTGCCATCCCATGGCCGCCATCAGGGCCTGGCTGGTGATCTGCTCACCGGCGCCCTTGTTGCCAGGATAGACCCGCTTCCCTTCGATATCTGCCAGGGTGGTGATGTCGCTATTGGGGGCGGCCAGCAGGGTCAACGACTCCTGATAGAGGCGAAACAGGCTG
Source organism: Aeromonas sp. Y318-3 (assembly GCF_027706185.1). NCBI lineage: Bacteria > Pseudomonadati > Pseudomonadota > Gammaproteobacteria > Aeromonadales > Aeromonadaceae > Aeromonas > Aeromonas sp. Y318-3. The sequence goes on along the minus strand of NZ_JAPDCN010000007.1, from coordinate 22,173 downwards.
CGCAGCTCATTGTTGGCCCCCTGCCCGCTGAAGGGGCCGGTGCCGTGCAGGGCGTGGTGCAACACATCGGATTGTACCAGCGCCAGCTGTACGTCCCCCTTGTCGAGTGCCTTGAGGTTGGCCATCGAGCCACGGGTGCTCTGCACGGTGCAGCTGTCCCCATGCAGGGCATGGCCGGCATTGAGCACCCGGCAGATGGCGCCACCGGTCGGGTAGTAGACCCCGTTGAGCGGGCCCGTTCCGATAGTCAGCGCTTGGCTGCCAAAGGGGAGCAGCGCAGAGAGTGCACAGAGGGGGAGCAGAAGGTGATGCAAGATCCGTAGAGACATAATTGACCGTTGACTGAGTTGACCGCTGGCTGATGACACAGGGAAAAAGGGATGGGGCTTGCCCATCCCGTTGCTGGCTGATCAGGGCTTGTTGTGGTTGAGGATTGCCCGCTCCATCCGCGCCAGCGCGTCGGTCAGCCGTGCCCTGGTGCAGCCGAAGTTGAGCCGCACGAACTGACCGTCGCCAAACTGGGCGCCGGGGGAGAGACCAACGCCGGCCTGCTCGAAGAAGGCGATGGGATCGGCAAGGCCAAGGGCGCTCACATCGATCCAGGCCAGATACGTCGCCTGATGACTGGCCAGCTTGACGCCGGGCCAGCGGGTAACCGCTTGCTGGATCAGGGCCAGATTGGCTGTCAGATAGTCGAGTTGCTCGGTCAGCCACTGTTCGCCCCCCTCATAGGCCGCTTCGGCGGCGACAAAGCCCAGCAGGTTGACGTCGGCGCTGATGCCGCGCATCGCCTGCTGTAGCCTGAAGCGCAGACGGGGGTTGGGGATAATGGCGAAGGAGCAGCAGAGACCGGCGATATTGAAAGTCTTGCTCGGGGCCATCATCACCGCGCAGCGCTCGGCTGCTTGTGCACTGATGGCGCCGTAGGGAATGTGGCGGGCGTTTTTATCCAGCAGCAGATCGCAGTGGATTTCATCGGAGCAGATCACCAGATTGTGGCGCGCGGCGATGGCATCGATGGCCAGCAGCTCGTCACGGGTGAAGATGGTGCCGCCCGGGTTGTGGGGGTTGCAAAGCAGCAGCAGATCTGCGGCGGGAGCCTGACGTTCCAGCTCTTCAAGATCCAGCACCCAGCGACCGGCTTCCTCAATCATCGGCACGGTGAGCAGGGGACGATCATTGAAGCCCGGTGCCTGCAGGAAGGGGTAGTAGACCGGCTTGGGAGTGATGATACCGCGGCCATGCTGGCTCCACGCCTTGCAGGCAAGGTTGAGCCCCGGCACCACGCCGGGCAGGAACACCAGCCATTCGGGCTCGATTGCCCAGCCATAGCGGGTCGCCATCCGTTCGATAATGAGTTCGATCAGGCGCGGCGAGGGGCGTGAATAGCCGAAAATGCCGTGGGCGACCCGTTTGGTTAACGCCTCAATCACGGACGGGGGGGAGACAAAGTCGGTATCGGCAACCCACATGGGCAGCACATCCTGACCCTTGTACTTGTCCCATTTCAGGCTCATGGTGCCACTGCGGTCTACTTCCTGATCAAAATCAAACATGCGAACTCCTTGTGCTGGCAGGATGGGCTTTCACTCTACGGGGTCGCGGCCTCCCTCGCAAGGCGCACACCTGCTTATGCCATCCTTGAGCCCGCTCTTGATAGTGACATAAGATAGGCGCCGAATTTTCATACGGCTGCCGCCCGCTAGCCCGTATCGTCCCTCCAATCAGTGGTAACCCTATGAGCTTGTCGATAGCGGCGGTCAAACGCCCTGACCCCGTCTCTCTTTCGTTTCTTGCCGTGACCTTTATGACCGGCGTCGCGGTGGCACTGCAGGTGCCTACCTTAAGTCTGTTTCTGGCCGAAGAGGTGCAGGTGCGCCCCTTTCTGGTCGGGCTCTTCTATACCATCAATGCTGTGGTGGGCATTCTGGTCAGCCAGTGGCTGGGCCATCGCTCCGACAACAAGGGGGATCGCAAGCGACTGATCCTGCGCTGCTGCTTTGCCGGGGTAGCGCTCTCCTTGCTGTTTGCCTGGAACCGCAACTACTGGCTGCTGGCGAGTCTGGGGGTCATGCTTGCGGCGCTGGCGGCCACGGCCAGTCCCCAGCTGTTTGCGCTGGCGCGGGAGTATTCTGACAGCCGCAACCGGCGGGCGGACATGTTCAGCTCGGTGATGCGGGCCCAGTTTTCGCTGGCCTGGGTCATAGGCCCGCCCATCGCCTTCGCGCTAGCCATCGGCTACGGCTTCGAACTGATGTACTTGGCCTCGGCACTGGCCTATCTGCTCTGCGCCCTGGTGGTGTGGCGCTGGCTCCCCTCTCTGCCTTTGCCCAAGATGGCCGAAGAGACAGAGCGGGTCAGCAGCTGGCGGGATCCGGCGGTGCGGGCGCTCTTTATCGCCTCCACCCTGATGTGGACCTGTAACAGCATGTACCTCATCAATATGCCGCTCTATATCACCCGGGAGCTCGGGATGGATGAGAAGCTTGCCGGTATCCTGATGGGCACGGCGGCGGCGCTGGAGATCCCCTTCATGCTGCTGGCGGGTTATTACACGGCCCGTTTTGGCAAGCGCCCCATGATGTTGTTGGCGGTGCTGGCTGGCGCGGCCTTTTACACAGGTCTGGTGACCCTCACCGACCAATACGCCCTGATCGCCTTGCAGCTGTTCAACGCCATCTTCATCGGTATCGTGGCGGGGATCGGCATGTCTTATTTTCAGGATCTGATGCCGGGGCGGGCCGGGGTAGCGACCACCCTGTTTGCCAACAGCATCCGCACCGGCTCCATCATGGCAGGGGCCATCGCCGGAGTGGTGGCGGAGGTGTGGAGTTTCCACGGGGTCTTTATGGTGGCGCTGGGATTGGCGCTGGTGGCACTGGCCGCCAGCTGGCGGGTGCCCAACGTCTGACGGGGGATCTGGCTGTTATTTATCGTGCCGGGGCTGGGCGTGCGGAAGCGGCGCTGATTCGCCCTGATATTCGTTGCGCAGGCAGCGCAGCAGCAGCTCGGTCGCTGGGCCGAGAGATTCGGGGGAGAGGGTCAGCAGGTAGGTGTAGAGGTGGCGCTCGTTGCCGCTCTCCAGATCCAGCTGTATGAGTGAACCTTCCGCCAGCTCCCGCTCTATCAGATGGCGCGGCAGCCAGGCATAGCCGAGGCCAAGGCGCAGCATGGCGAGCACTTCGTGGTAGTGGGTCGCCTTCCAGCCGGTGTCATCCGCATCGTTCCAGTCCACCGAGCGGTGAATGGGGGGATGAAGGCTGATCTGGTTGTGGCTGGTCAGCACGTCGCTGCGGATGGGCCCCTCCTCTTGCGCCAGCGGATGGCTGGCGGCGCAGAGAGGCAGCAGGCATACCTCGTCCAGCAACAGGCCGGTGCGATCGCCGGGCAGGTGCTCGGAGAGCATCAGGTCCCCCGGTTGCAGGGCGTTGAAGTGGCAGTGAATGCGTTCGTGCAGGTTGACCCGGCAACCCCGGCTGCGGGGATAGAAGCTGGCCAAGGCCCGATAGAGGCGATCCCTTGGTTGCAGCGCCGAGACATAGAGGTTGATCTGCGGCTCCCACTGCCGCTCCAGGTTGTTGGCCAGATTCTCCAGCTCCTCCACCTGCTGGCTCAGCTGACGGGCCCGCTTGAGGAAGATCTCGCCCGCCGGGGTAAGCACCGCCTTGCGGCCGCGCACCTCCAGCAAGGGCACCCCCAGACTCTGCTGCAACTTTGCAACCGCATGATTGAGGGAGGACTGGCTCTTGTTCAGCGCCTCGGCCGCCTGGGCGTAGCCGCCGCAGTCGACTACCGCCTGAAAGATCCGCCATTGCTCAAACGTGCTCTTGGGACGAAACATAGTTCAACCTGATTGGAGATAGGATGGTCAGTGGTTCGAACAGGGAGCCTGTGCTCCCTATTCAATTTAACCCCTGCCGTACAACACTCTGGGTATTTTATTGATTTATTTGGGCTGAGCCGCCTGTTTATTTTGGCTGAGCCACAAAGGTTTGGCCGGTTTTGCCGCGGCTGTCCGACCCCATCAGGTAGAGGTAGAGGGGCATCAGGTCGGCCGGGGTCTTGAGGTTCATGGGATCTTCCGCCGGGAAGGCGCTGGCGCGCATCTTGGTGCGGGTGCCGCCTGGATTGAGGGTATTGACCCGCACACCGGTGTTCTCAAGCTCGTCGGCCAGCACTTCCATCATCCCCTCGATGGCGAATTTGGAGATGGCATAGGTGCCCCAGTAGGCGCGCCCTTTGCGCCCCACGCTGGAGGAGGTGTAGACGATGGAGGCATCGCCCTGCGTCTTGGCAGTCTGGCGCAGCAGCGGCAGCAGCGCCTGGGTCAGCAGGAATTCCGATTTGACGTTGACCTGCATCACCTCGTCCCACTCCTTCTCCTGAATGTGTTCAAACGGAGAGAGGGTGCCGAGCAGACCGGCGTTGAACAGCACGCCGTCGAGGCGGCCAAACTGCTGGGCGAAGGTTTCGGCCATGCCGCGGTAGTGGGCGGCGGTGGCCCCTTTCAGATCCACCGGCACGATGGCGGGCAGCGGATAACCGGCCGCTTCAATCTGGTCATACACGGCTTCGAGTTTGGCGCTGGTGCGGCCGAGCAGGATCACGGTGGCACCGTGAGCGGCGTAGGTGAGGGCGGCTTCGCGGCCGATCCCGTCGCCGGCACCGGTGACCAGAATGACTTTATCCTTGAGCAGATCGCGGGGCGCCTGATAATCGAGCATGACAACTCCTGTTAACAAATTCCGGCCATAAGTGCATGGCAATCGGCGCCAAGTGTACTGATCCGCGCGCCTGTTTGACCAGCCAGCGGCAAGAAAAATGTGAAGAAAATAGAGAGGTTGTGATGCTCGGGTTGGTTTTTCCTGGCACTGGCTGCGATTTTTTGCGCGCCTCCATCAAACTCCCTAGAATGTGACGAAAACCGATCCATTCTGGAGTCCATCGTGACATTTCTGACCGAATATGGCCTGTTTTTGGCCAAGACAGTGACCTTCCTGCTGGCCATCGGCGCCATCATCCTGATGATCGTCAGCACTCGCCAGCCGAAAGCGCGCAAGGGTGAGCTGGTGGTGACCGATCTCTCGAGCGAGCTGGAGCAGGGGCAATTTGCACTCAAGAGCGCGCTCGCCAGCAAGGCCGAGCGCAAGGTGATGGAAAAGCAGCAGAAAGAGGAGCAGAAGAAGCGCGCCAAGGCGGGGGATGAGCGCAGTCGCCTGTTCGTGCTCGATTTCAACGGCAGCATGGATGCCAAAGAGGTAGCCTCCCTGCGCGAAGAGGTGAGCGCGGTGATCGGCGTCGCCCAGCCCGGCGACGAAGTGCTGCTGCGACTCGAATCCGGTGGCGGCGTGGTGCATGGCTATGGCTTGGCCGCTTCCCAGTTGCAGCGACTGCGCGATCGTGACATCAAGCTCACCGTGGCTATCGACAAGGTGGCGGCGAGCGGCGGCTACATGATGGCCTGCGTGGCGGACAAGATCCTGGCTGCCCCCTTTGCCATCGTCGGCTCCATCGGGGTGATCGCCCAGATGCCGAACTTCAACAAGTTGTTGAAAAAGCACGATATCGAATTCGAGATGCACACCGCCGGCCAGTACAAGCGCACTATCACCATGTTTGGCGAGAACGACGATCTGGGGCGCGAGAAGTTTCGCGAGGAGCTGGCGGCGATCCACGAGCGCTTCAAGGCCTTTGTGGCCGAACACCGCCCGCAACTCGATATCGATCAGGTCACGACCGGTGAACACTGGCTGGCGAGTCAGGCCAAGGGGCTGGGGTTGGTGGATACCCTCTGCACCAGCGATGACTACCTGCTGGCGCAGGCCAGCCACCACAAGGTGATCGGCATCAGCTATCGCAAGCCTAAAAGTCTGACCCAGAAGCTGGGACAGCAGGGCGCGCAGGCGCTCGAGGCGGGATTAGGGCGTCTGTGGCAGCAGAGCCCCTGGCGCTAACCCGAGGGAAATCCCGCGATAAAAAGGCCAGCCGATGCCCATAGGCTGGCCTTTTTGCATCCGGTTGTACCTTGCTGGTGAACAAAGGTTGTTTCTATTGAGGCCCTCTGTTACAACTGAACGCTTTCCCCGTTTATGACAGGATCTTGTGGTAAGAGCTGCGGGGCATGGAGCATAGCGATGTCATGGAGCACCTTCAGGCAATTTACCCCGCTGGTCTGGATCGTCATTCTGGGCACCTTCATGGTGCGCACCAGCTACTACATGGTGTGGCCCTTCCTCTCCATTCTGCTCTATCGGGAGTATGACCTTTCGGCCACCTTCATCGGCCTGTTGCTGGGGAGCTCAATGGCCCTCTCTACCCTGGTCAGTTTTTACGGCGGCTGGCTCTCTGATCGCTTCGGGCGGCGCAGCATACTGCTGGCTGGTTGTCTGGTGGCGATGATCTGTTTCGGCCTGCTCGGCTTCTCCCATGCGGTGTTCTGGCTTGGGGTCGGGGTGATGGGTAGCGGCCTCTCGTCGGGGCTCATCGATGCCCCCGGCAAGGCGCTGATGGCCGACAGTCTGGCCTCGGCCAAGGCGCGGGAGCTGGCACTGCACCTGCGCTATTTTCTGCTTAATCTGGGGGCCGCGTTGGGGCCTCTGCTAGGGGTGACTCTCGGGATCAACGCCCAGCAGGAGACCTTCCTGTTTCTGGTGGTGAGCTATTTGCTGCTGGCGCTGGCCTTTGGCTGGGGATTTCGCCGGGCTGGCAGCACAGGCAAGCCGGGTGCAGCTGGCCCCGGACTGCGGGATGCCATCAAGGTGTTGCTGGCGGATCGCGCCTTCCTGCTGCTGGTGATGGCCAATCTTCTGATGGTGCTGGTTTACTCCCAGTTTCACTCGCCGCTGGTGCAGTATCTGACCCGGGCCGGTATGCCGCAGGTGGCCGAGCTGGTTGCCCTGCTGGTGGCGACCAACGCCCTGACCGTGGTGCTGCTGCAGTTTCCGCTGCTGCGGTTGTTGTCACGCTGGCCGGTGCGGGTACGGCTTCATATCGGCATGGCGCTCTTTCTGGCGGCCCAGCTGCTCTTCGCGCTGGGGGACCCGATGGTGCGCAGCCACTGGTTTGGTGCCGTGCTGCTGCTCAGCATCGGCGAGACCATCCTCTTCCCCCTGCTCAACGTGCTGATCGACCAGATGGCCCCTGCTCACCTCAAAGGGAGCTACTTTGGTGCCAGCGCACTGGCCGGGTTGGGAGGGGCCGCAGGTGCCCTGCTGGGAGGCTGGATCCTCGAGCAGTGGAGCGGTCAGTGGCTCTATGCGCTGATGGCGCTGCTTTGTGTGGCGATTTTTGCGCTTTATGAGTGTGGGGCCAGAGTACAGCGTCCCGCTGTGGCCACGTCTGTGGTTGAGCGGAGCTGACCCGGTTAATGCGGGGATCTGTGATGCTGAATGTTCAGTGCGTGCTACCCGGCGTCTTCTCTTTGAGCGCCTTCTTGGCTGCGTACATCCTCTCGTCGGCGAGCCGGATCAGGTTTAGCCCGTCGTCGTAGTGCTCCGGCCCGGTCTGCACTATGCCGATACTGAGGGTGAGATCGCCCAACTGCTCCTTGACGGTGTTGATCAATCGTTTGAGATAGATATCCCGCGCCTGACTCTCGTTGCAGTTGGGCAGGATCAGGCAGAATTCATCTCCCCCATAACGAAAGCAGCTGTCTTCGGCGCGAAAGACCTGACGGATGCAGTGGCCAACGATGCGCAGGATCTCGTCTCCGCGCTGGTGACCTTCGGTATCGTTGATTTGCTTGAAGTTGTCGATATCGAGATAGGCGATGGCCATGGGTTCGGCACGGCGCTGACAGGTGCGCAGGCTCAGCAGCAACAGCTCGTTGAGGTGGCGAACGTTGAGCAATCCGGTCAGGGCATCGGTGCGGTTCAGCTCCTCCAGTTGCTTGGTTCGTTCGCGTACTTTCTGCTCCAGACTCTTGGCATAGTTCTCCGACTTCTCTCTGGAGGACTCTATTTCCGACACCAGACTGCGAATGTAGGTTTCGAAGACCAGAGTGATGTCGAACAGAAAGAGTTTGTCCAGTGCGGCCAGCATGACGAGGCGCTCCGGTTCATCGTGGATCTGCTCGAACATATCCTCGATCAGCAGGGCTTTGAGGGTGTTGATGGCGGCCAGATAGAGCTTGGGTTCGACTCCGATCCGCTTGTGAACCAGCCCGATCCGCAGCCGGTTGTTGACGTACTCCAGATCGTAATGGCCGCTGAAGAGATCGAGCACATAGCGCCGTTGTGCGGTGCGCAACCGTATGAGGGTATCAGCATCCCCGATCAACAGGGCGATTTCGGTGATGGCCGTCTGCTGCTGGTAGAAGCGATCCACCAGGGCGTCTATCCGTGGTTCTATCTTGCTGCAATAACTTGCCAGCCGCGCCACATCCTGCTCATTGAGCAGCAATAACTCCTTGCGATGGGCAATTTCGAAGTCGGTGATCCTCATCTGCTCAAGCAGGGTCTGTTCGGTCGGATTCATCGTCGTCCTCGGTTTATTACTGGGCGTTACGCTGTCCATGAGGTGGGACAAACAAGCAGGCGTGGCAACTGATAGTGTAGTCAGTGAGACTGGTGGCGCGCGCAATGCCCCCGTATGGCGGGGGCCATTGAGGGTCAGATGAGGACTAAAGGGGCAAGAGAGCCGGAGGAGGAGATCAGAACGTCAGCACCTTGTCGGCAGCCAGGGTCCATTGGGCCAGCATCGGCAGGGTGCCGACCTCAATCCCCTCGATCAGCGGCAGGGCGGTGATGCCACGGGCATCGGTGCAGGTCTTGCACAGGCGAATGGTGACGCCCTGAGCCAGCAGGATCTCCAGCATCTGGCGCAGGTTGTACCCCTCGGCCGGTGCCTGACCGGCCAGCGCTGCACTCACCGCATCTGACATCAGGAACAGCTTCAGGCTGGCACCACCCTGTTCGTTGAGGGCGATAGCGAGACGTAGGGCGTTGAACAGGGATTCGCTGCCATAGGGGGCACCGTTGGCAATGACCACAATTTGTTGATTCATAACAGACTCCCGATTGGAAAGAGCGCCATTGTAGAGCCAACGGGGTGGCAATTGCGTGATGTTGCACAACTTCTGTCGCACCTTTTTTCCACTTGCTTGACCCTGCTGCCGATCGAAGTTTTTATGGTCAGCTCGCAAACAAGACCGGATGAATCGAGATGTGGAAAGTATTGGGAGCCGGCTTGCTGCTGTTGGCGGGTCAGGCCTTTGGCAGTGAGGCGGTCGGTTGCAAGGCCCGTCTGCAGGCCGTCAATGACCAGCTGGTGTTTGCCAAAGCACACAACAATGCCGGGCAGATTGCCGGGCTGGAACAGGCCGCGCGCAATATCAAGGCCAACTGTACCGATGAAGGTCTGCTCAAGGAGCAGAAAGAGCGGGTTAACAAACTGCGTGGCGAGGTGGATGAGCGTCTGCTCGAGCTGCAGGAGGCGAGAGTCAGTGGCAAACCGGAGAAGATTGCCAAGCGGCAGGCCAGGCTGGAGGAGTCCCAGACCCGGATGCTGGAGGCCCAGCGTGAGCTGGACAAACTGATCCGGCTGGTCGGCAAGTGATGGCCAGCCGCTGAACGCAGGATCAAAAAAGGCCGATTGCTCGGCCTTTCTTCGTTTTACTGCCTGTGCATCCGCACAAACTTCTCCATCAGTTGATCTTCGGTCTCCACATGAGCGGGATCCCAGATGATGCAGTCGATAGGGCAGACACTGATGCAGGTCGGCTTCTCATAGTGACCGACGCACTCGGTGCAGCGACTGGGGTCGATCTCGTAGATCTCCTCACCCAGGCTGATGGCCTGGTTGGGGCACTCGGGATCGCACATGTCACAGTTGATGCACTTGTCGGTGATGAGCAGCGCCATCTCAGGCCGCCGTGTGCGGGTTGCGGGTATCCTGACTGTCGCCCAGATTGCGCAGCAAAATGCCGTAGTTCACATCCAGATCTTTCGGGACCGGCACATAGACAACGTGACCGTTGCCCGGCGCGGTATCGATAAGCTCGCCCTTGCGGTTCTCCATCTGCTCCAGATTGAAACGGACGTTGCCCTGCGGGGTCATCAGCTCCAGATTGTTGCCCACCAGGAACTTGTTCTTCACCTCGACCTCGACCATGTCACCTTTGCGTCCGGTGATTTCGCCGACAAACTGTTGGGTGTCGGAGACGGAGTAGCCGTAGTCGTAGTTCTGGTATTCGCTGTGATTGTGACGGCGCAGGAAACCCTCGGTATAGCCGCGGTGGGCCAGATTTTCGAGAGTGCCCATCAGACTGCGGTCGAACGGACGTCCCGCCACCGCATCATCGATTGCCTTGCGGTAAACCTGAGCGGTACGGGCGCAGTAATAGAACGACTTGGTGCGCCCTTCGATTTTCAGCGAGTGAACGCCCATCTTGGTCAGTCGCTCGACGTGCTCGACGGCACGCAAGTCCTTGGAGTTCATGATGTAGGTGCCGTGTTCGTCCTCGAACGCGCTCATGTACTCGCCCGGGCGGTTGGACTCTTCCAGCAGCACAAGGGCATCAGTCGGCTTGCCAAGGCCCAGGGTGTTGTCCGGACGCACTGCGATGGGCTCCTGACGGTGGACGATCTGGCCCACGTCATCTTCTTTACCTTCGTGCACCTTGTACTCCCAGCGGCAGGAGTTGGTGCAGGTGCCCTGGTTGGGGTCACGCTTGTTGATGTAGCCGGAGAGCAGGCAGCGGCCGGAGTAGGCCATGCACAGCGCGCCATGGACGAACACCTCCAGCTCCATCTCCGGCACCTGCATGCGGATCTCCTCGATCTCGTCCAGCGACAGCTCGCGGGAGAGGATGGCGCGGGTCAGGCCCATTTGATGCCAGAACTTCACCGTGGCCCAGTTGACCGCGTTGGCCTGCACCGAGAGGTGAATGGGCATATCCGGGAAGGCTTCACGCATCATCATGATAAGACCGGGGTCGGACATGATCAGCGCATCGGGGTTCATCTCCACCACAGGGCGCATGTCGCGGATAAAGGTCTTGAGCTTGGAGTTGTGGGGCTGGATGTTGGCCACCACATAGAACTGCTTGCCCAGCGCATGGGCTTCGTTGATGCCCAGCTGCAGGTTTTCGTGATCGAATTCGTTGTTGCGCACCCGCAGGCTGTAGCGGGGCTGACCGGCATAGACGGCATCGGCGCCATAGGCGTAGGCGTAACGCATGTTCTTGAGGGAACCTGCGGGGGAGAGCAATTCTGGTTTAAACATGGTGGACTCTTTATATCTGATTGCAAATCAGGACGATGCCACCTGATGGCATCGTAGTGGTTGAGCTGCGGTGCAAGATGCCCTCCGAGAGGAGGCTCAATGCAGCGCGACCCGATGACGGCATATCCGGAGTTATCTAAAGAAGAAGCGCCGGATATTCGGGGTGCGAGATTGTACTCGCCCCCACGTCATCATGCAATTTGGCAGGACATTGTTGGCTGCGCGAGCCGATAGGATGCCGAAATGAAACCGCCGCTCAGGCCCAACGGGAGAGGGGGGAGGGCATGGCGTAGACGTAACCCTGTTGATAGTCACAGCCGAGCTGATCGGCAATCTCGATATGGGTCTGGTTTTCCACCCCTTCGCACACCACCTTCATGCCGAGTCGCTGCAGGTACTCCACCAGTCCGGTCAGCATGCGCAAGGCATGGCTACTCCTGGTCGCTTGCAGCAGCAGAGAGCGATCCAGCTTGATGACCTCGTAGGGGAGCGCCATCACCCGCTGAAAATTGCACTCCTGAGTGCCGAAATCATCGCAGGCGATATGGGCACCGTGGCTGCGCAGTACCTCGATCAGGGCCAACTCCTTGCGCTCTAGCGGGGCGTACTCCACCACCTCGAACCAGATTGCGATATCCAGCTTGCGGGCTTGTAGCAGCACCAGCAGCAACAGGTTCTGATAGGTGGCGCTGCTCAGTGTGGGATTGAGGTTGATGGAGAGCATATATGACCTTCCCTTCGCCAGTGCTGGCAGGTCGCGCAGAATGGCTCTGAGCATAACGATATCCACATACAGGGACTCCTCATCGCTGAGAGAGGGAAAGTCTATTCCCTGATAGCGCTGCTGGTGGGGTTCCCAGCGTCTGGCCAGCGCCTCAAAGCCGATGATCTGGCGATCCCGGTCAACGATTGGCTGATAAAAGGGCACGGCAATGTCCGCTGTCGTCAGGGATGCCACGTCACCGACCGGAAACTCTTCTTTAAACGCAAACATGTCACTTCCCTGCTGACTGAGATGATTTCGGATAATAGGGGAGGATGTTGAAAGCTGGCTGTAGGAATTGTCTGATTGTTTGCAGAAAAAATACTTTGGCAGTATCAGATTATTCCGATTAAGTCCGCTGTGTGGATTATCTAGACTGGCCTCAATGACGAATCGCCGAGCCAAATATGATCATCTGGCGATCTGCATATATGGAATTCGTATATTTTTCGGAGCCTTCAATGAATGAAGGCACCACTCTCTATCGTTTTTACAGTGTGATAATTATTCATGAATAAGATTTTTACTGTATTGCTGCTTATATTCAGCAGCAATGCCTTGGCATTGCCGGATATTAGCGTTGGCACCTTATATGACTATATGTCGGCAGAAAAAACTACGCTGCTCAAGCGGGTTAGAAATCTTGGTGATGAGACGGCATTTGTCAAAATAACCTTGGCCGAAATTATATATGATACCGATGGCGTGCCGAAGGAGCAGGAGTTACCGGAGGAGGGGGTTCGTCAGTTGGTGATCAGTCCCTCCAGGTTGATTATCCCTGCTGGCGGCTCACAGGCTACCCGTTTTATCTATATGGGAGTGCGGGAGCGAGAACGTTATTTTCGGGTGCGTTTTGTACCGGTCAAGCCACAGGATGATGAAATAACCGAATTGCCACCACAACAGCAAATTAGCGCCGGGGTCAGCATCATGACCGGTTATGGCACCATTTTGTTTGTGGCACCCAAAGAGACCCATTATGACACCCGGATTGGCCGCAATAACGGTGCCCTCTATGTGGAGAACCGGGGCAATGCCACCGTTATTCTCGATTATCTGGAGCTGTGTGACAAAACGTCATGCAGCCAACCGGAGAAGCTGCATCTGTTGCCCGGCGTTAAAAAACGGGTCAGCCAAGATGCCACCAGTACGGTTCGTTTTGAACTGATAGAAGGAAAGCAATCGGTATTCAAGGAGTTCAAGGCCTGAACATCGATATGTCATATGAATATCATCAAAGAATAAGGAGTGGTTATGAAGAGGTTATGGTTCACCCCCGCACTGTTGTTGGCAAGCAGTACCCTGATGGCAGCCGAGAAGGTCGAGCATACGGTAACGGTGACGGCGCAGATCCCGACGGACAAGTTTTATGTGCAGCCGGTCGGGGACTGGATGAATACCCCGCAGAAACTGACCTTCAACCCTTTTAACCAGAAGTTGGATCCCTTGGCCAAGCAGCTGGAGATGAAGAGCACTCTTGGCCCCATTAAGGGCTATCTGGTCTATCCCGCTACCATCGCCAGCGGCAAGGAGAGTATCGGCTTGACGGTCAAGGTGGCAGGCGTTGCACTGACCACCACATCCGCCGAGCTGTTGACCCAGGCCGATGCCAATACCGGCAAACAAGTCGGACTGGAGATCATTCCGGCCGTGGCACCAAGCGGTGGCTACAAGCCCGGCAACTATCAGGGAATTGTCAGCATGATGTTTGAGTCCGAGGCGCCGCCTGCTCAAGGTGGCTGACTTGGGTATGTGGGGGCCATCAGGCCCCCCCTTTAATTGAGATTTCAGGCTTTCAGGTTGTACTTCATGGTTCGTTCTCTTCTTCTTTTGCTCGGGCTGTTGCTCTCTGCTCCGCTGGTGGTGGCTAAACCTGCACTGCTGTTGCAACAGGCGCAGCAGTTGCCTGAAGGGTTTGAAGAGCACTTTTTTGGGGTGCCCCTGATGGTGCGAATCACTGTCGACGGTCGCCTGCTGGGGGATGGGGAGGTGCTGCTCGGGCGGGATAACTCGGTACAACTTCTCTCACTGGTGGATGTACAGGAGAGCGAGTTTGACGAGGGGGCGCGTGAACGCTGGTTGAGCAAGTTGGGAAGCCATCTGCCACTCGGCGAGTGTGGCCGGGCCTGTCCTGAAGGCATAGTGGGGTTGCAATACAGCCTGGAGGAGTCCCAGCTCTCGATACTGACCGGTAAGGTGGAGCAGGGAGCGCGGGATCAGCGTTTTATGGCGTTGCCCCAAGAGAGTAAGGGGTTGCTCGTCCAGAACCAGCTGAACCTGGTGCAGGGCACTCAGCGTAACGGTCACTACAACCTGCAGTTGGAGGGCAGCTGGGGACAGTGGACCCCTTTTATGGAGGGGGATGCCACCTGGCAAGAGGGTGGGCCAACTGATCTGGGGATGGCTCAGATCTATGGAGAACGGCTCCATGAGGCCAATTTTTATCGTCTCGGCTTCTTCTTTCCCTCGGCGCAGGGGTTGGTGCGTCAGCCCAACTACTACAGTAGTGCGACGCCTACAGTGCTTGGTGTGATGTGGGGCAGCTCGGATCTGCTGCGCCGGGAACGCGGGGTTCCCAGTCTGGCGCCGATCCAGGTGGCACCGGCACGGCCGGGCATGGTTGAGATCTATCGGGATGGCAACCTCATCCAGTCCCAGCCGGTCGTATCCGGTCTGCAGGCGCTCGATACCCGCTCGCTACCTGGTGGTATCTACGAGGTGGAGCTGCGGCTGCTGGAGGATGGTCAGGAGACCCGCCGTTGGCGCGAGATGATCTACAAACCCTCCAACTGGCAGACACCGGAGGAACCGTGGCGTTTCAACCTGTTTGCCGGGCGTCAGACCCGCTGGCTAGTGCGGCAGGGAGATAGCGATTTGGAAGGCGCCAGTGGTGGTGCTGCGGTGAACCACCTGCTGCTTCCCTCGCTGGTGGTGGGGGCGGGTAGCCAGTATGTGGACAGACGTGCCCAGCATTCCCTCTCACTCGACTGGGAGGCTACCAGTCAGCTTCACGGCTTTGCCTCCCTCAACCAGAGTGTTGACATGGGGTGGGGTTACGATTTGCAGGGGATCTACTGGCATGGCAATAGCAGTCTGGTAGCCAGCCATTCACGCAATCTGCGCCAGCAGGGGGAGGCAAGTTCGGTGTCCAGCCTGTCATTGCAGCAATCGCTTGATAAGTGGGGAACCCTCGGTGTCTATCTCTCTCACCAGTCTGGCCGTGGCAACGGCGCCGATGTGGGGTGGCACTACAGTGACCGGCTTTGGGGGCGTTGGGTGACCTGGGGGGTGACCCTGTTCGATCGCCCCGGCAGCGAGAGCACGGCGCAGCAGCGGGATCGCGGTAGCACGCTGAGTCTCACTATCAACTTGGGGGGAGATGATCGCCAGTTGTCGCTGGGGCTGGGCAGCAATACCTCACGCTCGGGCGGTGCCCAGCGCAGTGCCTATCTCAACTACCAGCAGGAAGTGGATTGGGGCCCGTTGCGTCAGGTCAGCGTGGGCAGCACCCACGACAGCTATGGTACCGGTCTATCCGGCTATGGTCGTTTCGCGTCGCCCTGGTTGGGGGGCGACCTGTTTGCCCAGCACTCCTCCTACAACGCAGAGGTGACCGGAGGCGTTAATCTGGAGAGCGTGGTGGCACTGGGGCAGGAAGGGAATCTGGCGCTCGGTTCCCGCGAGATGAGCGGCATGGGCAATGAGGCGGCGATGATCCTCGATATCGATGCTGATAACGAGGCGGCGCGGATCAGGGTCAGCGACGATCTGGGCAGCGTACAAACCCTTGGGCCCGGTCGCCATCTGGTCTCGGTGCCAGCCTTGCAGAGTGGTGTCTTGCAACTGGAGATGGCTGACCACGAGGGGACGCCGCTCACCATCAAGCCCACCGCGCTCCCTTACCACCTTAATCGCGGTGGAGTGGGTTATGGCCAGGTGAATGCCATTAGCACCGTTACAGTGATTGGTCGCCTGCTCGACGAGCAAAATAGGCCGCTGCGTGGTGCCATGGTCAGTAACCCCATAGGGCGGGCATTTACCGAAAACGATGGCTTCTTTGCGCTGGAGGCGAGTCGACGGCAGCCGGAATTTACCGTGGAACATAATGGTACCCTCCGTTGCAACAATCCGGCAGGTAAGCAGGGGAGTATTGAGGAAACAGATATTATTCTATTAGGTGAATTGACATGTTCATCATTGAAGGTTGTAAATCAAAGCATGGTATCTACCAAATGATTAAATTAAGAGCTAGTGATTTTTATTTACATTTTTTAAAATCAATGTTAACTTATATTGCTGTATTAACTTTTCTGCTCTCTGGTAATGCTTTTTCTAAAACAATAGAGGTGACTGCTGAGTATAAACCGAAGTCATATGATATAAGTGATAGTTTGTTCAAGAGTACAACCAGGTGTGAAAAATTGACTGGGTGGATGTGGTTGACTACTTGTAATGGTAGCATCTCACCGCTCGATAATTTATTATTTTCTATCGATGCTGATGTGAAGAGAAGCACTATTGTTGAGTTTTCAGACCCCAAGGATTCATTTTTTTTCTTAGGTTTTCCAAGAGAAAGAAATATAGTGTTGGCTTCAGGTAATGGGGTTAGTTTTTCTGCATCATTTGTCCCCAAAATGATGGGGGTATATTATAACGCAGATATAAAGCCTGATATTGGTTGGCCATTCTACCATAATGTATTATCTAATCCGCTTGGGGGGTGCAGTCATATCGATAAACATATGGGAGGCGGTAACTTCTTGGCGCATTGGATGATGTTATGGAAAGGTGAGGCTGGAAATAAATGTTACACCAAGTCATCTCTGCTTTCTAATGGAACCATAAAGGGCTTTTTTTTTGGCTTCAAAATAAAACCACCTTCACCTATTGGTATGCCTAACGGCATATACAAAGGAAGTATTACATTATCTTTAGGAAAGGATGGCGATCTTAGTTTCGGTAATGGTACATATACAGATAATCAACTGGTAATCAACTTGACACTTGTTGTTAGGCATCAGCTTAAAGTTGTTTTCCCTATGAACGAAAAAACAGTAGACCTTCAGCCAGTTAGAGGATGGAATAACTGGATATATCGTAAAAATGGTCATGCGCCAGACGCATTAACGGCAACATTAGCAGCCAGAATCTGGGCATCTGCACCCTATAATGTAAGATTAGGATGCCAATATTTAAATAATGAAGGAAGTCGCTGCTTGATTAAAAATGAGCGAGCAAACCACTCTGTACCAGTTGATGTCTATGCTACAGGGATGCGTGGTGGTCAGTATTTAACATATCCAAATAAAGATGAAAATTATTATGGACACTCAGTACTATCAGGTGATGAACGGCCATTCAAATTTGAAATAAAAGGTGCGCAAGTTTCAGAAATGATGAAGCATCCCGGTGGGCGTTACAAAGGGGATATTACTATAATAATTGAGGCTGCTATCTGACTTACATAACAGCACCATAATTTAATATTTATTTTCAAAGTCTTATTTTAGTAAAAACCATGTTCTTTGGCGTATTGAAAAAGCTCACTATCACTTTGTAAGCCGAGTCGTACCATGGCGCTTTTTTTCTGGGTGCTGATAGTTTTAACGCTGCGATGAAGATAGTCGGCGATCTGAGTGACTGACATGCCGCTGGCCAGCAGGCGCACTACTTCACTCTCCTTGGGTGTCAGCGGATTGCTGTTGCCTTGCCCGGAGATACCGGCACTGGCCAGCAGCATTTGTACTGTCGGACCAATATAGTGATGGCCGAGCAATGTCTGGCGAATTGCATCGGCAAGTTCATTAATAACCGATTTCTTTAGTATCAGTCCTTTTACCCCAGCCTGAATAAGGGATTGCAAGATGCCACTGTTCTGGATTTGGGTCAGCACAATAATGGGAAGATTGGGATAATCCCGGCGCAACTGCTGGATCATGACCATGCCATCGCTACGGGTATCCCCCGGCATGCTGAAATCAGTGATCAGCAAATCACAATGATGTTGCTGCAATAAAGTCCGCAAGTCAGATACCTGATATGCCTCGGCGATCACTTCACAATGGGGGGTTATCTGGTCAATCAGGCTGCGGATTCCGGTCAGAATCAAGGGGTGGTCATCGGCAAGAATAATCTTGAAGGACATGGATGAGCCTCTTATAAAACGGTGAATAATATTCAGGCTATCAAAGCTAACATTTCTATACTACCGTGCGCACCCCATTTTTTCAGGTGCATATATCTTTTGATAAATATATTTGAATCGTTATGTCTATATATTGTTCGCTTATGTCATTAATCAAACGATTCATAATTATTGTCTCTGTTTTTTTCTTGACGCCTGCCGTATTGGCGAAATCTGGTCCCTCTCTCCCAACGATTGAAGTCGGAATATTGGCCGGAGGATGGGGCCCTTTTCAGCAGTGGGACGGCAGGGCCGCAGCCGGATTCAGCGTTGAATTGATGGAACAATTGGCCAAAAAGCTGGACTACAAGATTGCTTGGCAGGTTTACCCCGACTGGGAGGCTATGTATAGCGATGCCTGCCGTGGCAAGCTCGATATCCTGCTTGATGCTTTTAACTCTGAAGTGCGCCAGTGCATCACTTATAGCCTGCCTTACTACACCTCACCGACTGTGGTGGTGGTGCGCCAGGACAGCGCTCTGTTTCGGGATGTGAGCCGCTTGCAATCTGCCAGCATTGCCATCGAAAAAGGCTTTCTGACCGAGAAGCTGGTCAAGCTGCATTATCCCAGTGTCACGCCTAGGCTGTTTGTGGATACCCACAGCGCACTGCAGGCGGTAGAACAAGGGCGGGCAGATGCCTATATCGGCAACCTTCATGTGGCCAATCTGTTTATCGAGCGTCACCCGGCGTTGGCGGTGGTCGCTCAGTCTCCCTTGTTGATGGAAACCCTGCATCTTGGCATCGCCAGTCAGAAACACTCTCTTGCTATCCGGCTTGATACTGCCATTCAGGCGCTGACGGTCGAGGCGCGCAGTGAACTGGAGAAACGCTGGTTGGGGGAGAGTCTGGAGCCCAATTTTATGGGGCACAGCAATTTCTTGCTGCGTCCTGATGAGCGTGGCTGGCTCTCGACATTGCCACCGTTGAAGCTGGGATTGCTTCCCAGCTGGATGCCCTTCTCTTATCACGATGAGAATGGTAACCCGATCGGCTTGATGTTGGATTATCTGAACTTGCTGCAGGAGAAGTTGGGGTTGGCTTACAGCCGAATACCGATAAAGGATTGGCCTGACCTGCAACAGCAACTGCTGCATCACGATGTGGATCTGGCAGTACTGCCCGCACGGATCATCGAGCGGTTGGTGGGTTGGCATGCCAGCGAGCCCTTTGCATCATTCCCGTTGGTACTGGTGACATCACGTGGCAGTCTCCCTATCGGGGATCTCTCCGATCTGGCCGGCAAACAGTTGCTGCTGACCGATGGCATGTTGATCCCCGAGCTGAGGGCGCTGGTGCCCGACCTTAAACTGACCACGACCAAGAGCGCTGGCGAGGGACTCACCCGTGTTGCCGCAGGTGAGGGAGATGCCTATATCGGTAATTTGGTGGTGGTCTCCCGCCTTATCACCGAGCAGTTTGATGACCGGCTTCATATTGCCGCGCCCACCCCCTTCAAAGATGAGTTGGCCGTTGCGGTGCGTGAGCCTTACGTCCCCTTGTTGCCCCTGGTCAACCGGGTGCTTGCCAGCATGAGCGACAAGGAGCAGCGCCAGATCCGCAACAGCTGGCTGGCGCTCAATTACAGCGAAGGTATCCCCAGAGCGAAACTGGTGCGCACCCTGTTGCCCGCCGGGGGGGCGATTACGCTCTTTATTCTGGTGCTGTCGGTGGCTTACTGGCGGCTGCGTCAGGAGATAGTTCGTCGTCATCAGGTTGAGGCTGCACTTGCCAGAGCCAAGGCCAAGGCGGAGTCTGCCGCCACCCAGAAAGGGGAGTTTCTGGCCACCATGAGCCACGAAATTCGCACGCCCATGAATGGCATTGTCGGTATGGCGGAACAGCTCACTTTTACCGAGCTGACCCAGGATCAGCGCCAGATGGTGGAGGTTATCAACCGCGGTGCCCAGGGGTTGCATGCGCTGATCGACAACGTGCTCGACTTCGCCAAGCTGGAGGCGGGCAAGATGCAGCTCGAAGAGGCCCCTTTTCTCATCCGTGAATTGATCGACAGCGTGCTGACCATGACGGTGAGCGAAGTACATCGCAAGGGGTTGCGCGTCTATCTCTGGGCGGATGCCGGTGTGGCGGCTCGGGTAAGTGGTGATGCGCTGCGTTTGCGCCAGATCCTTTTCAACTTTGTCAGCAATGCCATCAAATTTACCGAGCGGGGCTTTATCGAGATCTCGGTGCAATTGCTGTCGCAGGAGGAGGGGCAACAGCAATTGCACTTCGGCGTGCGCGACAGTGGCATCGGCATGAGCGCCGAAGCGCTTGGCCGGATCTTCAATGCCTTTGAGCAGGCAGAGCGCTCCACCACCAGCAGTTATGGTGGTACCGGCTTGGGCCTGAGTATTTGCCAGACCCTGGCCACCTTGATGGGTGGCGAGATCCGGCTGGAGAGTGCCCCTGGGCTAGGCACTTTCATCAGCCTGACGGTTACGTTGCCAGTGCTGGCACAGCGAGAGCCTGATCTCCGTCTCAATGGCGTGCAAGCCCATATCGATCTCCATGACGATAAGCTGTGCCACACCCTGCTGTTGCATCTTGACGCCTTGGGGGTAACACGAACGTCTGAGTCTGGTGATGCTCAGTTGCGTTTCACAGACCATGAGCTGGCGGGCAACGGGGTCATCCGGGTGCTGCCGCTGGCAACCCCTCTCGGTTATCGTTGTGATGAGGAGGGTTACATCCTCAACAGCAATCCCATGACTTGGCATGCGGTGCGGGAAGTTTGCTATCGCCAGCTTGGCTTGAGCTATGGGACGGCAACGAAAGCTATGCGAAAGAGCGTACCCATGCAGCCCTGCCGGGTATTGCTGGTGGAGGATAATCCCCTCAACCAGTCGCTGGTAATACGCCAGCTCAGGCAACTGGGGATGAACTGCGATGTGGCAGAGCATGGCCAACAAGCTCTTGAGATGGTCGCACAGCATCCCTATGAGCTGGTGCTCTGTGACTGTCAGATGCCGGTGATGGATGGTTATGAGTTCACCCGCAGGATACGGGCTGCAGAGAAAGGTGAGCGGCTACTGATCATCGCCATGACGGCCAATGTGTTACCAGAGCAGGCTCAGCGCTGTTTTGCCGCGGGCATGGACGATCTGTTGGGTAAACCGGTGCTGCTGGATACTCTGCGCCAGATGTTGCAGAAGTGGCAGATCTTACCCGCGCCAACCTTGATTGATATTGCAGCCATGGAGGCATTTTTTGGTCATGGTGACAAGTTGCGGCAGATGTTTCCGCTTTTTCGCCAGGAGCTTGAACAGTCGATAGTGCAGGAGTCACTTGATGACAATGCATTGGCCAATTGGGTGCATCGTCAGGCGGGGACCATCAGCATGATGATGGTGCCGGAATTGGCAGAACAGGCATGGCGATTGGAAGAAAAAATCCGTCAATTTGGATCGCCAGCTTGTACTGATGAGCTGACACGCTTTCGTGCCCAATTACAGCAAATCATCGATGAATTGACGTTATTGAGCGAAAGAGAGGGACACTCAGTTATCGAGGGAGAGCTGGAGTAAGGGGAACTGTTCGCTCATAAAATTGCGGGGGCTGTGGCCATTGCCTGCGGTGGCCAGCCATTCCCAATCCAGTTTTGGCGAGCCCGCTTTGAAGCGTTGATAGGCAACGCCCTGATGGATGGTCAGAAAGAGGGTCGTGGGGAGTCCCAGCTTGTTGCTGTAGCGCACCATCAGATCACCCTGATAGTCGTTGCTGATTCTGACTTTGAGCGCCTGCAATGTCAGACCGGTGGCGTGACCATGCTCGTCCCAGACTTCAAACATGATATGAACACTCTGATGTCGATGATGCCACGATGAGCAAGATGGGATGCAATTGCAACTGTCAGATCTGACAAGGTCGGAAAAATGTGATGAGAATGGCAGAAAGCGAAAACCCGGCGCGAGGCCGGGTTTTCTTGAATGATGGTGGAGGGAGAAGGATTCGAACCTTCGAAGGCAGAGCCGTCAGATTTACAGTCTGATCCCTTTGGCCG